>JANPKZ010000145.1:0-5511 GCA_031426295.1 Saprospiraceae bacterium | reverse complement strand
GTTCAGTCATAGAAACAGCAAACTATCAAAGACAATTTGATTTAAATACTTCTATTAGCGATAGCAGAATGAATAACAACTCCTTCATTATCTACCCCAATCCAAATAATGGGCAATTTACAATTTCAACTCCACCCTATGAAAAAACAACGTGGATCGAAATATTTAATTCTCTGGGGCAACGGGTTTATTCCGGAAGCAACTCTGATCAGTTATTGGAAAAGCAAATAGATCTATCTACTCAGGAGAAAGGAATTTATTTTTTAAGAATGAATATAGTAGGGGTGAATTATATAGAAAGAATTGTCATAAAGTAGCAAATAATTTAATAGAAATTCGAAGTTGCGCTTCTACGCAAACCGAGCTTTTATTTTTTTATTCCCCCTCACTCGATCCCATGCTCTTTCAATTCCTGGAGTGTGATTGTGGGAGGAATTTCACCATCTCCTAACTTTTTGATGACCAGGCGAGCAATGCCCTCTGCATCTTCTATAGTATTAAATCCGACGGTGCCATCTTTGGCGGGAATTGTATTTTGTTCAATATACAATTGACCATCGACAAAAACAGTATAACCATATTTGTTATTTGCCACCTTGGTCACAAAATATGTCAGGGCTGAAGCTGACATTTGTTTAGCATTCAGCAACTGTTGTTCGTTGAGCTGTTGTAATTCCGTTTCCGATAACGGTGTATATGGCTTCGCAATATGTTCCTCACGTCCGGCGTCACTTTGCTGCGCGCAAGCGTTAGAAATAAATACTGTCATGCAGCACATGATCAGATGAAAAAATTTCATTCGGTTTTCTTTTTAGAAATTGTAGATAATTTTAAAATAATGTGAAATACAATTGTTTATTAAAATAATTAATCCGCACGGAATGAAATCCCATCCAGGCTTGTCCATCCTGCAGCTCCGGTACTGACAAATACGTTACCATTCGGGTGGATATCCACTCTTCCCAAGGCAGCATTGGATAATGTTGTGAATATAAGTACACCACTGGTTGAAGGTCTGTAGCCTGCAGGAAGTGTAAACACAACAAGACCGGATGGATTATTTACATTGTTGACCATGCCACGAAGATGTACACGTCCCATTTTATCCTTGTAATATCCGGCATTGGAAAAACCAAAGCCATAATTGGTAAAACCGTTCAACAATGTTGGTGCAATAAAGCTTTCTACAATCACACTACCAGCAATTGATAAATTACCATCACCTTTTATCCTGGCAAGTTCATTACTTGCGCCTGCAGATGTGGCAGCGTAAAAGACATGATCGTTCAACGTATTTGCAGTCTGATATCGTAATGCTCCATCACCGTTTATGCCAAAACCATGATACTGATGATCATTGTTCGCTACTTCATATAATATAAGTTTTCGATTTGCTACAGATGTTGCCAGTTGAAGTTGCGCATGTGGAGTGGTTGTTCCAATACCTACCTGGCCTGATTCGGTAATGCGCATTCTATCAATAGCATTGGTGCTAAATGATAATACTCCGCCACTTCCCTTGGCCGCAAACGTAAGATTCTGATCCGCATTAGAACCTGCAGCATAAATGGTATTGTAGCCTATTCCAATGCCCTGTGTTCCATTTGCATGCCTGAACTCAGCTCCACCACTGGCAGGCATCATATCTGCTGTAACGTAAAGGGCAAGACCGGATCCATGAGTACCCGAGCGTGCTGCTCCGTTTGCTATGTCCAATCTGTTCGTCGGATTAGAGGAAAGGCCGATACTAACATTTCCATTTGGCAGTAACTGAAACTGATAATATCCATCATTAGCAAAAAGTCTGAAAGGATGGTTACTTATGGTCCCAATTTCGCCACCATCACCAAGGAAGGTTGATAGCCTTATAGTTCCATCAGAATGTGAAATACCATAGCTATCTACACCTGTTTTTACATCTAATTTGTAAGCTGGATTATTTGTACCAATACCGACTGAATCCGTTAAAGCCATATAGATCTTATCAGGTCCGTTCCGAAATACTTCCGTGTCAAGATTATCACTGAGCTCAACCCACGCAGCTGTACCCCTGAACCAAAATGAATTGGTTGTGATATCAAAAACAAGCAGACCTGTTTGCGGAGTAGCAATTGCAATTCGTTGCGCTGTGGTCATTCTTGGAATGAGAACTCCCTTCGAAGTGCTGCTCACTTCAAGTGCGGCACTTGCATGAGGTGCAAGGGTTCCGATACCCATGTTTCCTGAGCCTGTGATGATGGCTCGATAATTATTATTCGTTGTAAAAACCAAACCGCCTGCACCCTTAGTTTTAAATTCAAGCTCTTGATCAGCGTTGTTCCCCGAAGTGTAAATGGAATTATATCCAAATCCCAAACCTTGTGTGCCATCATCCCTGCGAAATTCAACACCCAAAGAGTTAGCGTTATTAACTCCCGTTATATACAATGGCCTTCCTGAAGGGTGGGCATTAGTTCTGGTTCCGGATCCTAAAATGTCAAGTTTGTTTTTCGGTTCATTCAAGCCAATACCAATTAATTTTTCGCTTTCACTATAAACATTAGTGCCTTTTTTAGACCACATACCGTCGCTGAATGAATATGTGGGGTATGGCATCTCTGGCATTTTGTAAATGCTACCAATAGGAATCGGATCAAATGCGTACAGATCCTTTAAGTCGGCTCCATTGTAACCGGTACACACATATCCTTTATTGTTTATTGTAAAAGCTGTGGCATAAGCTCGACCAACAGGGCAACTTGTTTGTTGTCCCCACGTATTTGTTGCCGGATTATATTCCCATAAGTCTGTGAAATAATTTGCTGTATAAGGTTTGCCAAGACCAACGTAACCTTTTCCATTTATCCCAAATGCAATTGCCCCTAATCTTTCCTCACCAGGAAAAATGGCACTTGAAGTCCATGTACTACCGTCAAATTTATAGACAGCATTATCAAGATAGGTTCCAAAAAAAGAAGAATAATAATATCCAACGCCTGCGTATGAATAACCGCTTGCATTGAAGACAACCAAATCCTTCGCTTTATACGGAAAAAACGGCCCTGAGGACCAACTGTTGGAACCGGGATTAAATACTTTGAAATCATCATACATAGTTGATCCATTATCTCCTGTCCCAACAAAGATATTGGTTCCAAATACAAATGCTATTGCCTCGGCTCTTGCGGATCCAGTAAAACCCGTTTTCTGTGTCCAGGCATTTGTTGCCGGCAGATATTCCCACCAGTCTGATTTAAAATTTCCATCGAAACCGGTTCCCACAAATCCGTATGCATTCAATGCAACACCAACAGCATTGACTCTGGCAGTACCACCAAAGTCCGCTTTCTGTGTCCAGATATTGGTTGCTGGATCGAACTGCCAGAAGTCCTTTTTATATGTGCCGCCACTAACTCCTGTACCTACATAGCAAAAAGGTGCAATGGAAAAGCTTACAGCACCACTTCTTGTAGTACCCCCAAAATCTGCTTTCTTTTCCCATGCTCCTTTTTCAATCGTATCTGTTCCGATTACCTTCATTCCACAATTCTTTATCCAGCTTGTTCCATTGTATATATCAACACAGTAATCATCAAGGTTAAGAATCTGTAATCCTGCCAATGGTGTAGCAATGCCATCGCGCTGTATAGTCGTCATGCGTGGGATCAACAAGCCTTTAGAAGTGCTCGAAATATCCAATGCCGCACTGGTATGCGGAGAGGTAGTCCCCACGCCAACAGATTGTGACTTAGCAGTGATGGCAAGCAGACCAAATACGCAGATAAACAGGATCTTTTTCATGATAAAATTTTTTTGGATGGAATAAGTTTAAACACCGGAAGCAGCGGTGGGAGAAAAGAAATGACGCCACCAATCAATGGAATCTCCTGGCTGATCCTCTGGATTTGCAATTGACTTACGTAGACAGTTAGTAAGATCAGCACAATCAGTATTGCCAGTATGACTATATATCCTCGAGCGGATTTCCAATTGAATGTTCCTCCCATTTGCATCGGAAGTGAAAGTAGAATCACATTGAAATGTGACCTATAAATCACTGTGTACAAAAGCATGACCTGCTATGGACGAAAAAGTGACAGGAAAGTAAATGGTTGATATTCAACAAAATAGGCGAAGGCGAAGGCTGATGGCATATACCATTAACATCATGATCACGACGTGATCACATTATCCCGAAGGAATATAACCCAGATTACGAAGTGATCTTAATATTGTTAACTCCGGGTGACACACGGATGAAGTAACTGTAAAATGATATTATCTGTTGGCTGCAAGGAGAGAATCTTCATGATTGTATCTGTGCAGCCAGATGAATATATCTGTACACCTATTCGACATATGAGCGCACAGTGTTTCTTGTATGAGGGAAATCGGGGAAAACAGAATCAAAAATCCTTCGCCTTCGCCTCAGCTTTCGCCTTATTATTGCAATAAGTTTTCTCCAAAGTATGCACTAAGATCTGCCTCCGGCTCAAGTCCAAACCTATGTCTCAGCCTTTGTCGTGCCTTGATAACACTGTTAGGAGCAATGCCAAGAAGGGTAGCTGCTTCTTTATTAGAAAGCTGAAGTTTGGATAAGGCGGCCATTCGCTGGTCAGCAGATGTAAGATCCGGCACCTTGTTTTTAAGTCCATAGAAGAAGCCGGGATAAACTTTTTCAAACATGTTTTTAAAATTATCCCAATCATCTTCCGTCAGAATGGCATGACTTGAAAGCTCGGATATGTAATTTTTTTGTTCCTCATTCATCTCCCTTTCCATGAGTTGGTTTTGAAGGGTTTCTATCAGTGAGGTTTTCTCAATAAGATTGCGTGTAAATTGATTGAGTTGTTCACGGGCTAGCTTAGCTTCTTGCTCTGCAAGAAACTTTGCTTCCATTGCTTCCTTCCTTCGCAGTTTGAGTTGAAGTTTTTGCCTGTTGAGGATCATAAAACCAATCAACGCAAGGAATAAAATGCAAACGATGATGAAATTCCGTATCAGCGCAATTTTTCTTTTCTCTTTATTAAGTGAGGTGATCGTATTGATATTCTGCTGACCTTCCAATCGCATCATTACATTCTCCGCACGGCTGTCAGAAGCTTTTTGCTCAAGAGAATCATGCAGGTGAAGAAATCTATCCAGATACAAATTCACACTGTCTGTTTTTCCCAGGCTGACAAAAGTTTTGGTGAGCGTAAGAAGTGTATTCACCATATAATCCGCTTTATAGCTTGTATGAAGTAACCTCTGTGCTTCACGGGCTTTTTTGAGGGCATCATTCGGTTTATTGCGTATCAGATCAATTCTGGCTAGCCACTGCAATGTGTTAGCTGCATTATCGAATTCTTTTGCAGTGAGACTACCGTCGTAATCATACCGGAGAAGTATTTCTGCAGAATCAATTTTGCCTTGCTTAAACAGAATGTCTCCTTTATTGCCCGTAACAAGTGATGTCCAAAATGTGTTATTATCCATTTTAGCAATTTCCAGGGCATTGTCGAAAGAAATGAATGCAGAATCTGTTTTACC
>JANPKZ010000144.1:0-6101 GCA_031426295.1 Saprospiraceae bacterium | reverse complement strand
TTGTTGGGTGTATGGCCAGGGCCGTTTACGAATTTGCTGTAGCTTCGTCTAACCCCTTCACCCTGAAAGGAAGTGCTCCGTCTAACCCCCTACCCCCTGAAAGGGGGACTTTAGGTCCTTATATTTCACTGCTTCTTTTTTGATTCAATATTTCCAATATTAAAAAAAAAACTAAGTCCCCCTTTCAGGGGGTAGGGGGTTAGATGAGATCTGCGGGAAATTAATTTCCGAACTTTACTTCATCCATCATTGTTCTCCGACCATGCCTTACAATCCATTATCCTCCGACGAATCCCGTGTCATCATCAACAAAGGAACCGAGCGTCCTTTCACCGGTGAATACGATGACAACAAGATGCCCGGCACCTATATCTGCCGCCAGTGCAACCAACCTCTCTACAAATCTGAAGACAAATTTGCCTCTGGTTGCGGTTGGCCCAGTTTCGATGATGAATTACCCGGAGCTGTAACCAAGCATACCGATGCAGATGGTCGTCGTGTAGAGATCCTCTGCAGCAATTGTGGTGGTCATTTAGGCCATGTCTTTACAGGTGAGCGATTCACTGCAAAGAATACACGTCATTGTGTAAATTCGATCTCGATGAAGTTTATTAAGGAGGGGGAAGAATTGCCGGAGATGCTGGAAGGGTAAGTTCAACTTTATTATAGGGATATAGGGAAGGCGGATTATTACTTGTGGTGAGTTCTTTGTCGAACCATGATTTTTATGATCTCTAAGATTTGCTCCTACTATTTTCAAGATTGTAATTTGTGAAAATTGATGCGCTAAATTGATGCGCTAAATGAGAAATGGACTATTCGAAATTTGTGTAAAAGCATAAGCCCTGTTTTACCAATAAAAAAGCCGGACAACTTTCGCTCTCCGGCTTTATATTTTATTTGATACAGATTTATAAGAAAAAATCCAAAATCTAAAATCTAAAATCCAAAATCCAAAATCTAGATCTCTTCCATATCCTCCGGCGCTGGCGCCAGATTCGGTAACGGTGGAATATTATTCCCCTGATCAACTGGCTCCGTCTGCGGATCTTCATCCTTACCAATCTGCCCTTTCGTAGCATACGGACGCGGACCAATGATCTTTTCTACATCTGCTTTATGCAGTACTTCTTTATCAAGTAATGCTTTTGCAAGATTCTCAAGATCCACTCTGTGTTCTTTTAGCAACTCCTGCGCGCGATCATATTGACCATCAATCATGGCGCGGGAACGATTATCAATCAATGTCGCTGTATCCTCTGAATATGGTTTTGAAAACTGATCCTGTGACATGCCGTAGAAACTCACGTTACCTACTTTTTCATCAAGACCATATACCGATACCATACTGTATGCCATCTTCGTCACGTGATCAAGATCACTTTGCGCACCTGTTGAAATTTTATTGAAGATCACACTCTCCGCTGCACGTCCACCCAATGCCATACACATACGATCCAGTAATTGATCCGTACGTGTGATGTATTCTTCTTTTGGCATGTATTGCGCAAATCCAAGCGTACCGATACCGCGTGGAACAATCGTCACCTTCACTAACGGAGAAGCATGCTCGAGGAACCATCCACAAATCGCATGTCCCGCTTCATGATATGCTATAATTTCTTTCTCTTCAGGAGAGATCACTTTATTACGTTTTTCAAGACCTCCAATCACACGGTCAAGCGCATGATGAAAATCATCAATGTCAACTTCTGTTTTATTACGACGTGCCGCTACAAGTGCTGCTTCATTACATACATTCGCGATGTCAGCACCTGCAAAACCCGGTGTCATCTCACTCAGCACCTTGGCATCAATCGTAGTTCCTGTTTTGATTGCTTTCAGGTGCACTTTGAAGATCGCCTCACGACCCACAAGGTCAGGACGCTCGATCCCGATCTGCCTGTCAAAACGACCCGGACGCATCAGCGCCTGGTCAAGGATATCAGGACGATTCGTCGCAGCCATCAGGATCACTCCTTTATCTGTACTAAAACCATCCATCTCCACCAGTAACTGGTTGAGTGTGTTCTCACGCTCATCGTTGCCACCCTGAAATGCATTACGTCCGCGGGCACGACCGATCGCGTCGATCTCATCGATGAATACAATACAAGGCGCTTTTTCACGAGCCTGTTTAAACAGGTCACGTACACGCGATGCACCCACACCTACAAACATTTCCACGAAATCAGAACCTGAGATCGAAAAGAACGGCACTGCAGCTTCACCCGCCACTGCTTTTGCAAGAAGTGTCTTCCCTGTTCCCGGAGGACCTACGAGAAGAACCCCTTTTGGAATTTTACCTCCAAGCGAAGTATACTTCTTTGGATATTTCAAAAAGTCAACGACTTCCATGACTTCCTCTTTGGCCTCATCGAGACCAGCGACATCTGCAAACGTGACAGTCACTTTTGCATCCTTTTCAAAAAGGGTTGCTTTGCTTTTTCCAATATTGAAGATCTGGGCGCCCGGACCACCGGACCCACCAGACACTCTGCGCATCATAAAGATCCACAGACCGAGGAACAGGAAGATCGGGATCAGCCAGCCCATCAGGGGCGCCATCCAGTTTTCCTTATCGACATAATTCGGAAACACCTTATTCCCCTCCGCAACCCGCGTATTGAGATCCTTGATCTGCTCAGCAAATGATTCCGGGGGACCGATATTAAAGATATAGTGAGGCTTGGTCTTACTGAAAGTTGTTTCCTTCAGTTTGCTGTATTCTGCTTTATTAAGGCTCTCCTTTTTGATAAAGACCCGCGCATCTTTTTTATTGACGACTTCAAGTTTGGCTACATCTCCGGCAGCCACCATCTGCTCAAATTGCCGAAAGTCGATGGTATCAGTGGCCATGTCATTCAAAAACATGAGGTTAAAGATGATTAACCCTAAAATGATACTTCCGTAAATCCAGTATGAATTGAAGGTGAAACGGCCACCCGGCTTTTTATCCTGATTATTATTTTCTTCGCTCATAAGAACGTATATCTGAAATGCTGTTTTTCTGCCTACTGTAACGGAACGGGGCAGGTTAAGTTGAGGTATAAACGACCGGTAATCGTCTCCGTAAGGACGAAACGGTTAAAGATTATGATATTCTATTTTTTCTGCGTCGCTCCAGAGTTGCTCCAGCTCGTAAAACTTTCTTGTCTCGGGGTGAAAAATATGTACAACCACATCAAAATAGTCCATACAGATCCACTTGGCATACTGGGTTCCCTCTACGTGAGCAGGGGTCAGACGCTGTTCCACTTTCAGGCGGCGTTCTATATTGCTGACAATCCCTCTCACCTGAGTGGTTGAGTCACCTTCAGCGATAATGAAATAATCTGCCGGTGCGTCGTCTATGGAAGTAAGATTGAGAAGAACGATATTCTTGCCTTTGATATCTGAGATGCAATCGATAATAAGATCCTGGAGACCGGGGCTCGCGGTTCTTGCCTGAGTGGCTTTTTTACTGTTGATCAAATGTTCCTGGTTTTAATGAAATAGGATGAAATTGCTACGAAATGTCATTTTTATCCAAATCGTCTAACCACTTCCTATGATATATAATTCAAATGTACGATAATTGTTGTGGCGACTTTCGTCCATCTACCCCAAATTTAACACGCCTTTAAGGTATTCATGCAACTACTCCGGTCCTATTCCAGCCTAGATTCCACTAACAGTGAGGCCCACAGGCTGTTAGTGACCAATGAAGCCTACCATGGGCTTGCCATCCTGGCATTCAAGCAGACGGAAGGCCGTGGCCAGCATGGACGTGCCTGGCACTCCGAACCGGGGCAACACCTGGCGATGTCGATCATCATTCGGCCCAAAGAGATGTCTCCCGCATTATTACCGGTACTATCTATGAAAGTGAGTCTTGGGATCATCCGGGTATTGAATAAAATTGATCCCGACATACAACCAAAGATCAAATGGCCCAATGATATCTATGTGAAAGGCAAAAAGCTCGCAGGCATCCTGATCGAAAACAACCTGACTGCCAATAAAGTCCAGCACTGCATCATCGGCATCGGGATGAACGTGAATGAACAAACCTTTGAAGATTCATTACAACGTGCTGTTTCAATTCGCATGTTGACAAATGAAGTATACGATATCGTAGATATTGCTTCCTCGATACGTCATGAAGTTCTGAGCTTGCTGGAAACTGATGACATGACATGGAAAAAAGAATATCAGTCCTTCATCTTTGGCCTTGATGAAGAGCGCAATTTTGAGAACAATGAAACTCTTGTGCGTGGTCACGTGACGGATGTTGATGATCAGGGACGTCTTTGCATAGAACAGGAAGACGGGACGCAACATGCATATTATTCTCATGAGCTCCGCTGGATCTTATGATGAAGGCCGCTATTCTCACCATTGGTGATGAATTGATGATCGGCCAGATCGTGGATTCCAACAGTTCATGGATTGCTGCATGGCTTGACAAAAACGGATGGCAGGTCGTCCGCAAGATGGGTGTGCGTGATGAGATCCACACGATCGTAGAAGGTATCCGCTTGTGTCATGAAGTTGCCGATCTTGTCATCACGACTGGTGGGCTTGGACCGACACGCGATGATCTGACAAAAGATGCGTTGTGTGAATATTATGAGTGCGAAAAAATATGGCATGAAGAAACATGGCAGCGCGTACTTGAAATATTAAAACGATTCAATCGCGAGCCATCTGAATTACATAAAGATCAATGTTATCTCCCCGAAGCTGCGCAGGTCATTCCGAATGATCAGGGCTCTGCGCCAGGAATGTTTTTCAGCAAGGATCATCAATTATTGATGGCGGTGCCGGGTGTGCCGCATGAGATGAAACATCTGCTTTCTGAAAAGATGATTGGTTTGCTTCCAAAAGCAAATCCTGTCGAACATCGGTTTATTCGGACCGCAGGTGAAGGTGAAACTGTCATTGCAGAAATGATCCTCGACATTGAAGATGCATTACCCACTGAAATTAAATTAGCATACTTACCTTCATTCAGCCAGGTCACGCTGCGTCTTTCTGCGTATGGTGAAGGCTTGTCGGATACCATTAATGATTTTGAAGAAAAAATAATCACACGTCTTGGTGATCTTGTATATGGAAGAGGAGATACAAATTTATCTCGCAGTATTGGAGCAATTTTAAAAGATCGTGGAGAAACGATTTCAACTGCTGAAAGTTGTACCGGTGGATATTTATCACACCTCATCACATCCGCTGCCGGTTCTTCAGAATATTTCATTGGCTCTGTCGTTCCTTACGCATATGAAATGAAAACTTCCGAATTGGATATTTCATCGGAAACACTTTTACAATTTGGTGCAGTGAGTGAAGAAGTAATTACACTCATGGCAGAAAATGTCCGAAAAAAAATTGGTACTACATGGTCGCTTGCTACCAGTGGTATTGCAGGACCATCAGGCGGCACACCGCTAAAGCCTGTGGGTACAATATGGATTGCATGTTCGGGACCGAATGGCACGAAGACACGATTGTTGAAGTTGACACGTGACCGGATTAGCAATATCGAGTATACTGCGGTGGCGTGTTTGGTGTTGTTGAGAAAGTGTTTGTTGGAAAAGTGATGTACTCCTGGTAAATGAAGTAAGTGGTAAATAAGGTAAATGTGGTAAAATGGTAAATGTGGTAAAACGGGTAAAATTGGTAAGCAGTAAATTGTTTTAGGGCTTCTAATGGTTATTTTTTAGGGTCAGGCTTTTTTATTATTGCGAACGAATCTGCTTTTGTCATCATTGAATTCAACATCTTATCAATAGAAATACATTGGGCATTTATATCATATGCAACTTCTGATGTGATGTATTGACAATTGAGGGCAGTGTCAATCCAGTGTTGCGTTTCAAACAGTTCTGAATCAGCGTCTGTAAGCTTGCTCATAAAGTGATTTGGATATCTTCTTTTCCCCCACGCTTCTGCAATTTGAGCACCAATGGATCTGGAAGATCTTCTTACCTGATCAGTAAGCGAATACATTTCTTCTTTGGGAAATTTTTTAGAGATGTTAAAAATCTCTTTTGACATTTTCCTTGTGACCTTATACACTTCCAGGTCATGGAAAAATTCTACATATTCCATGATGACAA
>JANPKZ010000143.1:0-15549 GCA_031426295.1 Saprospiraceae bacterium | reverse complement strand
ATTTTTTAAGCCTGATTTTCAAAAAATTCTAATTTTGCCCTGCTTTTAAAAGAAGCATCCGATCAGACGGCCCCTTCGTCTATCGGTTAGGACGACAGATTTTCATTCTGTAAAGAGGGGTTCGACTCCCCTAGGGGCTGCAGTGAAAGGCTCATGACTTCGGTTTTGGGCCTTTTTTCTTTTTATCCACTGAAATACAATGATTTGTGAATGCAATTTCTTTGTAATTCCAATCCTTACCCCTTTGTTACCTTTGTTTTGGAGTTTCGTCGTAGTACAGCTTACTTATCTAATCCGGCATATGTCCTATTCACATTATCCCTCAGCTCTTTCACCAGGTTTCATTCACCGTGTGTTGGGACTTATCCTGATCATGGCGTTATCGATTTCTGTATCGGGACAGGAGTATCTGTTTCAGATCAATGACTTCAAAGCATTATCTGATAATATTTCTGTTGAAGGTGCAGCAGTATTAGGGAAGGATCGTGTACGGTTGACTACTGATAAACCTAATCAGGTAGGAGCCTGCTGGTACTCTGCCAAAAAAATTGATTTCACGGATGGATTTGAAACTGAGTTTACATTCCTGATCTCCAGTGATCAAAAAACAAAATTGCCGGGTGATGGATTCGCGTTTGTGATCCAGGCACAGGGTGTAAATATTACCGGCGGCATTGGTAACGACATTGGATATAAAAAAATACCTTTTGCAGTTGCCATTGAATTTGATACTAAGGATGATAATGAAGGAAGCAATAATCATGTGAATCTTTCCTACTACAATCCTGACACGAAAACATATAAGCGGTTAGCTACTGTGCATGAAATTCCTGAGATTACGGATGGCAATGCGCATTTCACAAGGATTATCTACCGCAACGGAAACCTGGAGGTCTACCTGGATTCATATCTATTTTCCATCCTGTCTGTCAAGCTGGATATTGCAGATAAAATTAAAAGCCCTGATCACACTGCATGGCTAGGCTTTACATCTTCCACTTCGGATTTGTTTGCATATCATGATCTGATTGGCTGGACTGCAAAAGAATATGAAGCTCCCGCAGACATTGCAGCTGATTCCATTGTCGTCCTTGAAAAGGGAACACTTGAGGTCAAGAAGCGTAAGCTCACGATTAATGTGTGGGATCATAATACCGTCGATGGAGATATCATTTCTCTCAAGCTGGGAGATGAATGGATCCTGACTAATTATGAACTTACTGCTGAGAAACATGCGATCACAGCAACCATACTTGGTTTTGGCAAAGATCTTATAGTGTATGCACATAATGTAGGCATGGTTTCACCCAACACGGTATCTGTATCTATTTTTGATGGTACCAGTACGCAACGTGTAACACTGGATTCGAACATGGAGACCAGTGAGTCTATCAAAATTGCATTTACCGGCGACGAGGAAAATAAATAATGATCGTTTCCGATCCGGAAAAAGTCAATACATTTTTTTCGTGGGGTGAAATATGTCTCCGACAATCTGACAATGTTCTTAAAGTTGGTACTGATGCGATCCTGTTGGGATCATGGGTTTCACAACAAAATATGTCACCACACCGTGTATTAGATGTTGGTAGTGGTACAGGTATCCTGGCGCTCATGATGGCGCAGAAATTTCCACATACAACAATTGATGCTATAGACATTCATCCTGAGGCAGTGAAGCTCGCGAGTGAAAATTTCATGAACTCGAAATGGAATGAGCGTCTTCAAAGCAGGCTTGAAGATGTGCTTCAGTTTCAAGATGGTGAGGCGCATGATGTGTATGACCTGATCATAATCAATCCGCCGTTTTATACTTCAGATCACCTGGCATCGAATGATCCTTCCAGGAAATTGTCACGTCATTCTGTAGATACACATCTTTCATGGTTATTTGGATTGCATCACAGGTTGTTGCCTGGTGGTTCAATATACATGGTGATACCGTATGCGCAGGCAGGTAACTGGATTGCGGCTGCTAATCAATTGTACCTGTATGCTGTAGAGCGCGTGGATGTTTTTTCTTTTGAAAAAGATGTGGAGCCGAAACGGACGTTATTGTGTTTTCGGAATGCGTTGAGGAGGCCTGTTATAATGCAGCTCGTAATGTATAAAGAGGATGGCGTGCTCACAGAAAAATATAACGAATTCATACAAATTCGCAAAACAGATTTTGGTAACACACGAACGCAGGCACAGCCTACGCTCAACATTATTATTTTTTTGTTCTAAGATGAATTCATCTTGTAAAAAAAAGTAAGGTTCGGCGTAGGCTTTGCCTACGTCGTTGTGTCGTCAAATTTCAGATTTGACCAGAGGTGTTATATCCGAAAATAAAAAAAGGTGACCAACTTAGCGGGGGTCACCTTTTTAATTTTGGGCCATGGTATCGTGAGTAGACTCCTCGATGATACGTCGTGCCACAGTCAGGATCGTATCATCTTCCAGGCAGACAATTCCTCCGTCAGGTCCTGGCTGGATGTGTTGAGATACAATCTGTCCGTTTTCATATTTTTTTGCCCCGAAATAATTGCGGACGGTCTGCTCTTCGATGTGCAATTCGTCTGCGATCTTCTTCACACTGCCGGTGGGTAAGGCATGTTTGATTCTACGTAATTCTTCAAAAGTGATATTCATGCTTCACAAGTGGTTTGAAGGTTAAAGAATATATTCCCAACCCTGAAGTTAGGCCATAATCACCACTTGTAAAAGAAAATTTTACAAAAAAATCACATCTGAAGCAGCGCTTACCTACCCTTATAAAACAGTATCAACTTCCACATACGGAAGATTGAAAGCATCTGCAACACCTTTATAGACTACCTGGCCGTTTACCACATTCAGGCCCAGTTTTAATGCCTGATCTTCCCTGCATGCAACCTGCCAGCCTTTATCCGCAAGGCGTAATGCATATGGTAGGGTAGCATTTGTAAGTGCTATGGTTGATGTGTAAGGAACTGCTCCCGGCATGTTCGCAACGCAGTAGTGTACAACGCCATCAATTACGAAAATAGGATCATCGTGTGTGGTAGGACGACATGTTTCAATACATCCACCCTGGTCAACGGCAACGTCAACAAGGACTGTTCCGGGTCTCATTGTTTTCAACATGTCACGCGTGATCAGCATGGGTGCTTTCGCTCCTGGTATCAGAACAGCTCCGATGATCAGATCATGTGTTTTGATCAATTCACGAATGTTGACTTCGTTAGAATACATCGTGATGACGTTGGCCGGCATGATATCTTCCAGATACCGCATCCGGTTGAGATTGACATCCAGGATTGTTACCCAGGCACCTAAACCACCCGCCATTTTTGCAGCTTGAGTTCCAACAATACCACCTCCTAAAATAAGTACCCTGGCAGGGGCAACACCCGGAACACCTCCTAATAATACACCGCGTCCACCTTCAGGTTTTTCAAGAAATTTCGCCCCTTCCTGTACCGCCATTCTTCCTGCAACTTCCGACATTGGAACCAGGAGTGGAAGAGAACGATCTGGCATTTCTACAGTTTCGTATGCCAGGCAGACAGCTCCGTTCTCAATCATGGCCATGGTTAGTGGCTCATAGGAAGCGAAGTGGAAATATGTAAATAGTAACTGGTCTTTTTTGATCAGTGGATACTCTTCTGCAATCGGCTCTTTTACTTTGATGATCATGTCGGCTACAGCATACACTTCTTCAATGGTTTGAAGGATGGTGGCTCCCTGAGCTTCATATTCTGGATCTTCAAATCCGCTGTGGAATCCGGCTGAATGTTGTATGTAGACTTTGTGACCGCGTTTGGTCAATTCTAAAGCACCGGCAGGGGTTAAGGCTACACGGTTTTCATTTGTCTTGATTTCTTTAGGAACGCCGATGATCATACGCAGGAAGTGTTTCGTTTTTTAGTGGCGCAAAGGTAATGAGCCAGGAGCAAAGTCGTAGCGCAGCGAAGATCCCGCCATTTCAGTTCAGAAAATGCAGCGGGAGAGCAAAGGAGCATGCTTCGACCTGCTTACGCTCAACCTTGTGCTACAGCTCAGTAACCAGTATCAAAGGAGAATTTCGTGACAAGACAAAAAAAAGCCCTCTCCTTCGAGCGGGCTTAAGGTTAACTAAAACTAAGATCACACTTCTTATCTGGAAGCAGGAACCTGTGTAACTGCTGGTGAGATTCATAAAAGGGGCTCGTAACGTTTTACGAGCCACTGCGATTATCCATTAAAAAACCAAAACTTATGCGTCAAATATAAAACACATTAAACATATTCATCATATGTAATTGTCTTTTTATCAATAAAAAAGATAAGTTATTTTTTTGTAATATGTTTTTGGTTGATAATGTTGCGTATAGAAAAGAACCCAGGGAGGGTTAGCGCAATCTTTTTTTCAATAAAGCCACCGCTTCGCGCCCTTTATCACCTAAATCAAGTGAAAAGTCATTGACATAGAGGTCAATATGAGACTTCATAACTCTCTCATCCATCTCCTGTGAGTACTGCCTGACATATTCCATGACCGGATCGGGATGATTCCTTGCAAAAATGATACTCTCGCGCATAAGGATATCAATGGTATTTATATGTTCATTGCTCAATCTTCTGTGAGCGAATATGCCACCCAACGGAATTGGAGATAAGGTTTCATTTTCCCATGCTTCTCCCAGGTCGGTTACTTTTTGGAGGCCTTTAGCTTCGTAGGTAAATCGGTTCTCATGAATAATGACACCGGCCACCACTTGTTCTTCGGCAACGAGCCGTTCGATATCACTAAAGAGATGAAATTGTTTCTGTTTACATCCAGGATAAAAAAGATTGAATAGAAGATGAGCGGTCGTCCAGTGACCCGGTAATGCGATTGGGCCTTCCAATATTTCTTGTCGGCTTCGGGGTTTCAAAGAAATTACAATCGGTCCGCAGCCAACACCCAAAGCTGATCCGGAGGACAGAAGCTGATATGTATCTTCAAGGCTCATAGCCCGATGAAAACTCATCTTGGTGACATCGAGATGTCCTAAACCAGCCCATTCATTTAATTGTTCGACATCTTCCATATGGACGTGAAATCTCAAACCCCTGGTATCAATCCATTGATTGACCAAAGCTGCAAACATATAGGTATCATTGGGGCACGGGGAAAAACCAAGGGTCACATTCATCTGTCAGAACTGAAAACAACGTATACGCGAAATGGCTAAACGAGATCTTGAAATTATCTATGAAGATAACCACCTCATCGCCATTAACAAGCCGAATGGCTTGCTCGTTCATACTGACAACACGGGAGACACCAGTCTTGAAGAAATCCTCAGGGAATACATTAAAGAGAAATATCAAAAGCCAGGGAATGTCTTTCTTCAATCCTGCCACAGGTTAGACAGACCCGTTAGTGGTGCATTAATTTTTGCCAAAACATCAAAAGGGAAAGACAGGATGCGTCAACTTTTTACGGATCGAAAAGTGGATAAAACCTATCTCGCTTTTGTAACCAAACTGCCGGATCCTTATGAAGCTGACCTCACCAACTGGATGTATAAGGACCGGAACAAGAACATTGTTGAAATTGTCAAAGGTGAGCGGGTAGGGGCTGTCAAAGCAAGGACGACATACAAGACATTAGGGAAAATAGACCGTTTTTACCTGATACGATTACATCCGATCACGGGCAAATCCCATCAATTACGTGTCCATATGGCATTGATTGGCAGTCCTATTTTCGGAGATGTTAAATATGGTGGCCAGTCCATGAATGATCCCAATGCGTTTATGCTTCATTGCCGGCAAATGGAATTTATCCATCCGATCCAGAAAGTTCCGGTTGTTTTAAAGGCTGATTTCCCCGATCTACCCTGGTGGAGAAAGCATCGTGAGGAGATCCTGGGTCTTGAAGAACAGGAATAAGTTAGAAAGACGTACATTTGCGGTGAGTGAGAGTCATACGACCAGCTCCTTTCAAACTCCCCCAGGGCAGAAATGCAGCAAGGGTAGAAAGTCGAGCGGTGCGATATGATTTCTCACTTTTTCATTTCCCTTAAAGCAAATCCGGATGAAGTTTTTCATTGATACAGCCAATCTTGACCAGATCAAGGAGGCTGCAGAGCTTGGTATTCTTGATGGTGTGACGACCAATCCATCGCTGATGGCGAAAGAGGGAATCACCGGAGTGGAAAATATCAATAATCATTACCGCGCCATTTGCGCCATTGTGGATGGAGACGTGAGTGCCGAGGTGATCTCAACAGATTTCCAGGGCATTATTGATGAAGGCCGGATCCTGGCTGACCTTGCACCAAATATCGTGGTCAAGGTACCCATGATCAAGGACGGTGTTAAGGCGCTTAACTGGTTCCGTAATCATAATATCCGCACCAATTGCACCCTTGTTTTTTCTACCGGCCAGGCGATACTCGCTGCTAAAGCTGGTGCTACGTACCTGTCTCCTTTTATTGGCCGCGTTGATGATATCAACTGGGATGGGATGGCACTTATCCGCGAAATTGCTGAAGTATATACTATTCAGGGATATGATACATCCATACTTGCTGCATCCATCAGAAGTTCAAGACAGATTGTTGAATCTGCCCGTGCAGGAGCTGATGTTGTAACATGTCCATTGTCAGCAATTTTGGGGTTACTCAGACACCCATTGACGGATAGTGGATTGGCGCAGTTTTTAGCAGATCATAAGAAAGCGTCGGAGAAGTAGGAAGTACTTTAGGAAGTACTAAGTACGATTTACCAAGTACGAGGTACGAATTTTTGATGCCGGACTAGGAGATTAAAGACGCCAGACTCATGGCGCAGTTCGCAACTTACGATTGACGATTGACGATTCACGAAAAAAGAGAGTACAAGCCGAAGTTTGTTTTGGGCCCCAATTTCAGGAATGAAGCGCCATCTACACCTTCGGTAATCCTCTTGTCCGGATTGGAATTCAATGACATTAAAATATCATTGAACTGAGGCCCGCCCTAAAAGTGAATTAAAAACAACTCCAATGTTTTAAAAGTTGAGCCAAAACAGCGGAGGGCTTGTACCCATCAAAGTTCTTCAGAGATTTATTTCTCCCCTGTCTAAGATAAATGAAATTTAAATGTAATACAAGTGTACATGCAAATTTCGTAAAATCATTTTCTTACAAGGCATAAGCAAATTTGTTTTTACGCAAATTTCGCAAAGATATTTTTTTACCAGGCGCGATTATTTTCGAAAATTAGAATCAACACTTTTTATTGACTGCGCATTTTAATTTCATTGTTACTGGTCAGTTGCTGCTGCCTTTTTTGAAAGATCTTCAAAGTCAAGTATGAGACCGAAGATGTGGCTATATAGTTGAGAACCTGTCACATCACCAATATTCGTAAATGCATAATCAAGTCTGAGACGGCCAAGTTTTAATCCGATACCTGCATTAGGTTGAAAGGTCCAATCTGTCTGTGCAGGATCAACGATATCTTTTACTTTTTGAAAATTTGAAATACCTCCTCTGAAATAAACACGTTTGTTAAGATCCACTTCAAATCCAATTTTTGGACTGACACTTATTGTGCCTGAAGATATCAATGTGTTTCTTTCGCCATCCGTGGTTACATCTAAATCCATTTCCAGCAACACACCACTTTTTGAGCCAAATGGAAATGTATAAGCACCCGCGACCACAAATGTGGGAAGTGTTTGTTCTAAAGTGGAAACAGGAATTTCATTTCCCGTTTGTGTAAAGACTTCTTTTTCTTCATCAGACAAGGAGAATGTCCAATTATTAAATGTTGTTGTCAGGTCGCGACCCATCACAGCAAATGCAAATTTATTTTTCCTGTATTGAACACCCAGATCTGCACCAAAGCCCCATGATTTGCCGAATGCACCTATGCTGCGATGAATTATTTTTACAGAACCTCCTGCATACCAATTCCCCTGACCTAATTTGCGCGCATAGGAAATAAAGGCAGCATAATCTGCTGCAGAGAAAGTCACAACACGATCATAATTAATTGATCCATCTGGTCCAATCAGTCGCAGTGTATTTGGAATGTTATCAATCCCCATTCTGATGAGGGAAATCGAACCATACGAATTTGATTCTTCGCTCAGGCGCTTTCCAAATGATAACTGGTCATATTGTGCTATACCCGCAAACCATTCAGCATGCATGGCATGAAACTGGGCTACGGCGGGAATAGACGTCATACCGGCAGGATTCCAATATGAGGCTGACAGATCAGAAACGCTTGCAGCCACTGCTCCTCCCATTCCATGCGCCCTTCCGCCCACACCCAACGTAAGAAATTCATTGGAATATTTGGCCTGGCCAGACATATACGTATAGGACAAAATGATGGCAGCGCAGATAAGGGTAATGTGTTTCATAAGCAGTGTAAAGATAAATGGTAATGGCAGAATCATCACCTTCGGACGGTTTTCAACCAGGTGTTGATTTCTATCAAGTCAAACGCCTAATCTGAAAATAAGATTGTACGCCGGAGGCCCTGTGGAAATAGGAATCAGGGGCTTTCAATTTTGTGTGATAACAAATCGCGGTTTATAGCGATAGAGGCATTCAGTTCATACCCGAGCAGAATGATAAAGGAATTAATCTGAAGCCAAAGGAGGATCAGGATCAGAGCTCCGATCGAGCCATAGACCTCATTGTAAGACGAAAAATTTTCAACATAGACTGCGAAGCCCAGAGAACTGAGCAATGAAAGAACAGTAGCCAGCATTGCGCCCGGCGAAAATAATTTTTCCTTGTTTTTATAAGCCGGTCCAATGGTATAGATCATGGCAATGCAGATGTAATAAAAGATAAACACTGAGGACCACCTGATGAAATTATAAAAGTTGTAATTGTCAGAATCCACACCTGCAAATGTGAGAACTTTCAGTAATGCAGGACGCCCAAGGATGATGGTTGCAAGTGAACCCAGAAACATGACGCCCAACAGCATTGTCAATCGCAATGCACGCCAGCGTTGCTGCAGCATATTTTGCTTTTTATATGTCACTTCATAACTCTTATGAAAACCCTTGATCATGGACAGGACTCCATTGGATGCAAAGATCAAGGACAGGATAATACTGATACTCAAAAGACCTTCCCGGCTGGTTTGGGTCATCTCAATAATGATGGCATCAATATAATCTGATATCTCATCAGGTAAAATTTCCACGTAAGCCCTCCGCATGGCAGTCACCATATTACCTATTGGCAGATATGGAAGCAATGCCAGGAAAACCAAAAGTGCGGGAAAAATGGAAAGAAAAAAGCTATACGCCATAGAATTGGCGCGTGTAACAATATCATCCCGCCAGATCTCTTTCCATAGATATTTTAAAATGATAGCAATAGGAATACCTTTAAAGCCCGGAAAGGTTGTCCGGTGCAGGGCAGCCTTAAATGCGTGTAATTTCTTTGTCCAGAAAGGCATGTTTCAAAAATAAATTGAAAGCGCTTCTTTTATAAAATCCGGGGCAGGAATTCTTTTTTCTGTAGTCGCATCCAGGAAACATAATTGTACCAGAGCGCCATTGAGTAACAAACCGGTTTCGTTTTTTATTTCATACCTAAACCTGATAAACTGATCAGGTAATGCAGGCACGGTAGTCTGGATCGTTAACAGTTCATCATACCGGGCAGGTCTAAGAAAACGCACCTGCATGTTCATGACAGGCATCCAGATCCCATGATCATTTTCCAGTGTGCTGTATAAAATATCCGCTGCGCGCATTGCTTCAACCCGGGCCACCTCATAATACTGGGCATATACCCCATAGTAGGCGAACCCCATTTGATCAGTTTCGGCATATCTGACACGCAATTGATACGTATGCTGATAACTCATAATGGTATGATCGGAGATGTCAACATATGCAAACGGGTATCTTTTCCGGATACCCTGCAACTTCCAGGCCATCTCGTGGCCATCTCCCGTGTCTGAAGGACAAGCCCAACTAAAAGGGCTGTCCGTGCGGGATTCTGGAAATGCGTTATCATCTGGTAAAGGTAGTTTAAGTCCATTAAGAGCCAAGAGGCCGCATCTCCCTGATTTTTGATGAATTGTCCTCCGTCCAACTGAACCTAATCCTTATTTTTACGCATTATTGGACGTAAAAGCACCAATTTATTCAGGTATGTTTAAGAAGCTTAAGTCTCTATTTGTAATCGAAGAAGGGGTTACGCCTGAGGAAGAAACTGTCAAACCATCCAAAAATGAGCCTCAGCCCAAAAAAGAATCACCTGCTTTTGTTCGTCCGGCCCCGATAGCATCGGATGGAAAAGGCCAGGTTCAGGACAAATTCCTTGAAGTGTTATTTGGTGCACTGGAGTCTAATAACCAGGAAGGATTTGATTATCTCGAATTTAAAGATTTCCTCCGGTCATTGGCGAATGTGCCCATGGATGATAGTACGAGGTATAAATCAGCCTTTGCAACAGCCCAAACAATGGGGGCCACGAAAGAAAAGATATTAACCAGCGCCCAGGGTTATGTCCAGTTGCTGGCGAAAGAAGAATCCAAGTTTTTGGAAGCATTAAACGGACAACGGGATAAAAACCTGACCGGCAAACAAAATGATATTAAAAAACTGGAACAGACCATCCAGGATAAGCAGGCTCAAATCGAGAAGCTGAAACTGGATCTAGAAGAACATCGGAAACAGATTGGTACATTGGAAAACGAAATCAATAGTGCCAGTGACAAGCTTGGTCAAACTGCAAATGATTTTGCAGCCACATACCAGGCATTATTGGGTCAGATCCAGACCGATGTAAAAAATATTGAATCACACCTTTAGTTGAATAACGACCTACATGGAAGGATTTAAACAAAAAACATTTTGGGAACGGCCGGAAGGTGTCACGGGGGCTATTTTCCTCGCAGCATTTATTGCATTAGCTGCCTTTATTACAGTTAAATCAATTGGCGTTCTGATAGCAGCCATGACAAGTGGAGTTGGACTGGTCATAACGCTCGCAGTGTTAGGCACGATCATATTTACTGCGATTGATTCCAAAGCACGCAATCTTGTCTGGTATATGTACAAGAGTGCCATGCGGGCCATCACAGGTATTTTTGTAAAAATGGATCCAATCGGTATCCTGAAAGGTTATGTAAGTGATCTGAAAGAAAACCTGCGCAAGATGAATCGCCAGATCAGTATGCTGCGGGGACAAATGCATAAGCTGCAGGAGCTCATACTTAATAACCGGAAAGAGATCCAAAGCAATCTTCATCTGGCGAGCCAGGCGAAGGAAACTGACAAACAATCGATCGTCATCCTGAAAAGCCGGAAAGCCGGACGATTAAAGGAGTCGAATATGAAACTGGAAGATCTCTATAAAAAAATGGAGATCCTGTACAGGGTATTGGGCAAGATGTACGAGAACAGTGAAGTGATGCTGGAGGATATCCAGGATCAGGTGGAAATAAAAGAGCAGGAACGTAAGGCTATGCACGCGAGTCATAGTGCGATGAAATCAGCGATGAGCATTATTACCGGTGATGGTGACAAACGCGCGATGTTTGATATGGCACTGGAGGCAATTGCAGATGATGTGGCTAATAAGGTAGGAGAGATGGAGCGCTTCATGGATATGTCAGAAAACTTTATGAAATCCGTCGATCTGCAAAACGGTATCTTCGAAGAAGAGGGATTGAAAATGCTTGAAAAATGGGAGAAGGAAGGTGTGTCTGCCATCCTGGGTGAACAAAAACAAACGCTCCTGAAAGAAGCAGCTGATGATAGTAATGTCCTTGATATCAATGCTCCGATCAAACGGCCTGAAAAAGTGGAAAGCCGGAGAAATCAATACGATACTTTTTTTGAATAATAAATCCTGCTGATACTAACAGCATTATACAACCAACGAGAAAAACAAAAACAAAACATGGCAACACGACTGACAGCATTTTCAAAATTTGCTATCACCCTGGTAATCCTCGGTATCATCGTAGGAGGTGGTTATCTTCTGCTGAATAAAACTTCACTGGGTTCCAACCTGAAAAAGAAGGCTGAAGAAGCGAAGACAGAAGATCCTAAGACGGATGAACCCAAGACTGGATTTAATGATGATGATAATACTCTTGTGGTACAACTGGTATCATGGGGTGGATATGGGCCAGGTCTATATTTCAATGAAGGCTCAGAGCCAAATGAAAATTCCAGGTTCTTTAAAGAATATGGATTCAAAGTCAGGTTTGTACTGGAGAATGACCTGATCAATGCGATGAATGCATGGATCGCTGATGAATATGATGTAGCTGTTCAGACAGCGGATGCATTTCCTTTGTACACAGGTCCGGCGGACATTAATGCTTTTAAGCCAAAAGCATTTATGCAGGTTGACTGGTCGCGTGGTGGTGATGCGATCATTGTCAAAAGAGGTATCAATAGTGTGAATGATCTGAAAGGAAAAAAAGTAGTTGTCGCGGTTCCTTCACCTGCACAAACCTTATTGGTCACAGCGCTTGAAGCTGCTAACCTTAAGTATTCAGATGTTGAAGTAGTAAAAACAACGGACAATATTACTGCTGCGCAATTATTCAAAAGTGGTGATGTCGACGCGGCTGTTGTATGGAGTCCTGATGACATGCTTGCAACACAGGCTGTACCTGGTTCCAAAGTATTGTTGACCACTAAAAACCAATCACACGTTATTGCAGATATTTTCTTTGCAAAAGAAGATTACCTGAACAGTCACCGTCAGATGATCGATGGTTTTTATGAAGGATGGATGAAGGCAGTTGCGGAATTGAAGGAGAATCCTGCTAACAGGGATAAGGCTGCACGATACCTTGCTGAATTAAACAAACTGGGTGTTGAAGATGCAAAAGGTATGATGGAAGTTGTGCATTGGACAGGACATGGCGATAATCTAAATTTCTTTGGATTGAATTCACAATACAAAGGACAGAAAGGTGAAGATTTGTATTCCAAGATGAGCCGCAATTTTGTAATGATGGGTGATGCTGAAAAAGAAGCACCATCATGGCGTACGGCAATCTGGACTGCATCTGTACTAGCGGGTAATGATAAGCTGACCGGACCATCCTATGCAGCAGAAGCGTCAAAAACATTTACGCCTCCTACTGCTGCTGAACGTGATGCACCTGCTGTTGCATCCAAACCTGTCAGTATCAATTTTGCTTCAGGTAAATTTACCCTGGATGAAAACTCCAAGACCATTATTGATTTACAATTTTCTGAAATCGCCCGTTCATTTGCGAATTCACGTGTGCGTATAGAAGGTAACACGGATAATGTGGGCAGTAAAGCATCCAACCTTGATCTCTCCAAGAAGCGTGCACAAGCGGTAGCCAATTATCTGGCCGCTGAATATGGTATTGATAAAAACAGGTTTATCATTATTGGGAACGGACCTGATAGTCCGGTACCAGGTTGTGAACAGAACCAGAATGAAGATTGTAAAGCCAGAAACCGCAGAACAGACTTTCAGTTAGTTGCCAATTAATCGATAGCATAAAACGGCTATCGCCATGAAATTATTCGGCACTACAACTCAGAGCAACTCACTCATCAAACTTCTGTTTGGTATTGGTGGCGTGATCGTTGTCATCATCATATGGTATCTGATCAGCGCGGGTGGCTCACCTGATTCTCCACGGATATTACCATCTCCATGGCAGGTGTTGACTTCCTTTGGATCGCTCGTCAATGACAATGAATTATTCTATCATGTAGGACGAAGTATTGCTGTCAATATTTCCGGCTATATCGAGGCTATCCTATTTGTGATCCCTGTTGGTTTTATCATTGGGCTGATCAGATGGGCACGTTGGGGGTTTCAACGGCAGGTGGATGCATTGCGGTATATACCGCTTACAGCCTTGACTGTACTATTCATATTCTGGTTTGGAATCGGTGTTGAGATGAAAGTGCATTTTCTGGCCTTTGGCATCCTGATCTATTTATTGCCTGTCATGGTGCAGCGCATAGATGAAGTCGATGATGTTTATCTTAAGACAGTTCATACATTAGGTGCTACGGATTGGCAGGTATTGAAAAGTGTATATTTTCCCAGCGTGTTGTCAAGACTCTTTGATGATATCCGAGTCCTGACGGCGATATCATGGACATACATCATTGTAGCGGAAGGAATAAATAGTAACCAGGGTGGCATTGGAACGCTTATTTATTATACTGGCCAGCGACAAGCCAGATATGATAAAGTTTTTGCGTTACTAATTATCATCATGATCATTGGTGTATTGCAGGACAAAATATTTCAATGGCTGGATCGACAGTTTTTCCCGCATAAATACCAGGCGCAGGATGCCGTGAGATCTTCATCATTGAAAAAACAAACACTTGTCAAAGTAATATTGGACTATGTCTTTGTAGCCTTAGGATGGATCGGGATTATACTTTATTTGATCCTCATGCTCAACGAATACACCGGTATCCTGGGTGACTTCAGGCCACTTACTTATTTGTTTGGTGAAATGGTGTGGGTGATTCACCTCATAGTAATATCCATCGTTGGATTTCGCTTGTGGAAATTCCTCCAGCATCGTTCTGACATGATGGCTTTAAACTCTATAAAACCAACAACCAACTCATGAATGTAAACTTTCCGGATACCCCGGCCAGGGACAACATCATTGAGTTGCGGGACATCGGGCAATCTTATGATGGTGGCAAATCGTGGATCATCAAAGGTCTAAACTTTTTGATTGAGGATAAGCCTGACCAGGGTCAGTTTATTGTATTGCTTGGTGCTTCAGGTAGTGGTAAATCCACACTGCTCAGATATATCGCAGGTCTGCAGACACCTACAGAAGGACAAGTCCTGATCAAAGGGAAACCTGTCAGTGATAAGCAACGTGTCAGCATGGTATTTCAGCAATACTCATCCTTGCCGTGGATGACTGTGTTGGACAATGTCGCTCTTGCACTGGATTACCAGGGAATATCAAAAAAAGAACGATACGGCAGGGCGATGGAGATGATAGATCTGGTGGGACTTTCTGGCCAAGAAAAAAAATTCGCGCAATATCCGGCTCTCTCAGGAGGGCAATTACAACGGGTGGCAATTGCGCGAAGTATCATTGCGAATCCTGAGATCATCCTTATGGATGAGCCTTTTGGTGCATTAGATATCAGGACAAGGATCCAGATGCAAAATATGCTGATCGACCTTTGGCAACGGTTTCATTCAACCATCATTTTCGTGACTCATGATATTCACGAAGCTGTGTATCTCGCGGATGATATTTATATGATGAAATCTCCTCCTTCACAAATTGTGAAACATATTGATATTGATCTGCCGCTGCGACGGGATAACAGTACCAAGCGCGATGCGCATTTTACTGAGCTGGTACACCAGGTGGAGGATATGATGATGAGTATTGGAGGGTAAACACAGGTAAGCTGAATTCCATAATCAAAACCGTAATTTGTGCCGCAGTATAGGGCATCTAATGCAGTCATCAGTTTCTGAAAACACATATTCCGAAGTAAAGCACATCAGTGTGGAAGGAGACTCGTATGATGCGATCCTCTTTCAATCCAGTGATAACCCACTTTTCCCTGAAGTAGCCGGTAATA
>JANPKZ010000142.1:0-20956 GCA_031426295.1 Saprospiraceae bacterium | reverse complement strand
AATTTTCTTTGCGTAGTTTTTCAATGATGATGTCAGCTTCTTCAGGCGGGATTTCCCATGAAATCAGCTTTGCCTTTACATCGTGTGTACATTTTTCAGTTTCAGCGCAATATTTTGATATACGCTGAAAAAAATCTGTTCGGGGAATACTCATCCTTTCTACTGCTGCTTTATTTCAACTAACGCTGATCAATGGATAAGGTTCTAAATCATTGTTTCCGGTATCGATCACAAGATAATAGCCGCCACCACCCGCACCACAAAGCTTTACATAAACACCGTCTAATTCAGACAATTCGTCCCATGCTGTCCTGATGGACACAGGGATCATCTCCTGGAAATGCATTCGTTGAAACTGGCTGATCACATTAAGACTCTCCTTCAACATTGTACCCTGACCGAGCAGGTAAAAATGAATAGCATGCTCCACCATAGGGATCAATTGCCTGTTGACAGCAGTGTGAAATTCTGATTTCTCCAACATCATTCTATATTTCTGCACCAACGGACTCGTGTGCCTTGTGGAATGGCTATCCAACAAATACACTTTATAGCCTTCCGGCCATCCCGGATCCAACACACATTGAAAAGCTCCTTCATGATCCTTGTATAATGCTTTTTGCGTAAAGGATACTAAGGGATCCATCCCCGAACTGGAACCATGAAACCAGGATTCCATTTTTGCCAACATATCTGTTTGTTCTTTGAAATCATGGTCTGCCTGTGAGAAAATATATCTTGAATATACTGCAGCTACATATGCACCAGAACTACCAATACCATACCCTACCGGAATATCTGATTCATACTGCCACCCTGATTTATGATCGTCGAGCATTCTATAATATACTGATTCGTTGACCAGGTCTGAATTAAGAAGCCAGCGGTAATAATCTACGGGATTGATTGCAGGAGCCTCATCCTGCTGCAACCACTCGCCCTTCCATTGGTGCATTGGAATCGCCAAAGCCTGCGAACCATTCAGTACCGTGTATTCACCGAACAATAAAATCTTTGCAGGAAAGTAATTGGTCAAACTTGCGTGATTTATTTAGTTCTGAGATCTATCCAGGAAAGGTCGCCATCCATCATTATTGACAGATTGCAAATTCAAAACTTTTTCACAAAATAATATAGATGGCTGCCATACAGATTCCAAATTAGGATTAAAGATATCTGATCCTATGATATGCGTATTTGCATCCGCAAGTGCATATTCCTGTTTTTGATTTGCAGGTGTACCAAGCTGTGAAAACATTTCTTTCATTCGTTTCACAGATACCACATCATCCTGGTGATCATCATCGCGATAATAATATAACATCAACACCGGATCCTTAACATCACGAAACGTTGCTTCTGTCATAGTTTCATTAATAATCGACTTAAGTGTACATAGAGCTTCGATCCGGTAACGTGTGTACCAATAAGATTGTGCAGGGCCAGGCGCTTTCCATCCATAAAATTCAGAACCTGTGATCTTCCTTGCAATCTGCAGACCATACGGTTTCACCAACAAAGCTGAACGTGGATCATAAACATCCACATTAGGTGATAACATGATGTGGCCATCCACCAGGTCAGGATATCTGGAAGCCAGATACAATGCGAGTGTACTACCCGTAGAGCACGAAACCAGGATCACTTTTTGTCCAAGTTTACGGCCCACCATCAATGCATCCAATGCTGACTGCATCCATTCTTCTGCCTTGATATCTTTCATGGGATTGTCAGAAACAATCCCATGATCAGAAAGCCTTGCGAGAAATAAATTACATCCGTACCGATGTGCCAATGCTTCATGAATCGGATCTCCTTCCTCTTGTGAGGCACCATTGCCATGGAGATATACCATGCTATATTCAGTAGGTGTATGATCCAACGCCCAGATGATACGAGCTTCATTGTCTGGTTTCAGTACTTCATATGCCTCAGCTATTTTGATAGAGTCTTCCAACTTGCGTAGATCACTACTGTATTCTCTTACGACAAGCTTTGTGAAGTCGGGTTTAGATGCTTTTGGTCCCAGCAGGTAGGTGATCACTATCAATCCAAGGATGGCTATGAGTACGAGTGGCCATTTTTTTCTTTTCTTTTGTGTCATGTGTGTTTGTAGTAGGATGATGAGGGTCCTGAAGTGTGCCTTTCTAGTCTTAAAATCCACGGGTTGCACCCGTGGTTACTAATATTGAAGCCCATCAGGCTTCTAGTTGCAAACCTACAGTTTGCTCCTCGCTCCTCGCTAAATGCCCTTATGTCGTTCCCAATAATTCTGATCTTCTACTTCTGACATGATCTGAAGATAATGCTCATATCGGAGTGGAGAAACAGAACCATCTTCAACACCAGCTTTCACAGCACATCCAGGTTCTTCCTTATGAAGGCAATTCGGAAAACGACAGTTTGAGGACAGCACAAAAAACTCCCGGAAATTATGTGCTACATCGAGGGGTTCAAGATTATTATAAGACAACATCTTGATACCAGGAGTATCGATGATAAATCCACCAAAATGGAGTGGAAACATTTCTGCGAATGTCGTGGTGTGCTGACCCTTACCGGAATAATCAGAAATTTCATCTGTCTTCAAACCTAAACCCGGTTGAATGGAATTTACCAGCGTAGATTTTCCAACACCGGATTGACCTGCCACAAGCGAAGTTTTATCTTTTAATATTTCACGCAATGTTTCGATGCCTTCATTATTGTAAGAAGAACATTTCATCACATGGTATCCGATTTCCTCGTACATCACTTTCAGTCCGCCAAAAATTTCATTTTCTTCATCCGTAAACAGATCACTTTTATTGATGACGATAATGACCGGGATATTATGCGGTTCGGTCATCAATAAAAAACGATCGATAAAACCCATCTTCAACATGGGTTGAATAATCGTAGTAACCAAAATGGCCTGGTCTACATTAGAGGCTAATAAATGGAGGTCATGTTTCTTACGTGGAGACTGACGAACGATATAATTTCTACGGGACATAATTTCTGTGATGGTTCCCTGAGATTGGTCTCCTGCTTCCAGAAATATTTCAACACGATCACCTACTCCAACCGGGTTGGTTGTTTTGATATCATCCATACGAAGCCTGCCTGTAATACGACATGATACTGTAGTACCATTTGCCAGCCTGACCTCATGCCAGCTTCCAGTTACCTTGATGACGACACCTTCCATATCAGAATCTCGCTACGGGTAAAAATACTTCAAACTGATTTTGCGAACCACTATACCCTTTCAATAAACGTGAATAGCGCAAACCCAGAGAGATTGGTGGAAAATCAAAATCTATAATTACTTCTAATCCTGCACTGCGCATCAATTGGTCATTCTCTGCATTGATCTTAGCATAAGCTACATCAAAGAAACCCTGCAGTCGTACACGTCGGGTGTACAAAATATTTCCGATCCCCATGTCCGGGTAAAAAAGTGGAAAGCCATAGGTAATACCTCCCCTATATTGTACCTCACTATCCACTTCCGGAAAACCACGTGCGCCCTGGTAATTACTTCCTAACTGAATGGATCCTTCTTTGATATCCTGCGATAAATATTCTCCGTGCAACAGTGTGTAATGTGAAGGCGTGAACGCTGGAACAGCAAAATCAGTAGCAATATACAATTGAGATATCTGCACTTTACTTACTTCGTGTGAGTATGATATATCAGCCCGCTGTGCCCATGTAGGCATGGCCTGCCGGTATGCACGTTTGCGACTGTTGATGAAGATGCCGCGTTGTGTCAGATAATTAAAATGAAAATCATCATTTATATCTGTCTTCGGTCGCAACTTGCTAATACCGGCAGAATAATCTAACGCAAGAAAAACTTCCTGCCGGAAAACGCCTGTTGAAAATGTCAGTGGAAGTGATACCCCCGCATTGACCCTATCATTTAATACTCTGAATTCTTCATCTGCTGGCCCGATTACTTCTCTACCGGTCTGACTAATGCCAAAAGAAAAAATGGGATACCACATGCCAAACCGAGCATCCAGGTAAGGACCACCGGCTTTCGAATTTCGATTGTACTGATATCCACCTGCTAGTGAAACGGTATTCAGGATATTGTTGGATCGTGCTTCGATACCCAACTCCGGATCATCGACTGCTACAGTGATGCTGTGGATATTAATTGCATTGGCCCACGCTGAATATCTTTTAATTTCAAAATTGGTGCGGTCATCTGTAACTGACAACAGATCAATGCCTGATTCGCCTGCTGCATGTCTGACGCCCTCGTCGAGATTTTGCATGCGCCATTGCCGGGGCATCCCTGGTAAGCGAACCAGTTTATGTCCTTTGAGCGTGTATTGTGAACTTACAATGGCATCCTGCACCGGATCATACACAGGATTATAATATGCCGTATTTCCACTGCTTACTTTATAGAATATTCCCTCATCACGACTTACAGCATATACCTGATCCAGTTGATCTATTCCCGTGGTAAGAAATATCCAATTTTCATGAATGGTGGGTTTTCCCAGCACATTCATGCTATAATGTGTAATCTGTTCTATTTCGCCGGTAATGATATCCTGCTGTACCAGGGCCATTTGTCCGCGATCATTGCGTGCTGTCGCGATGATGTGTAGTTCATCTTCAGACCAAATCGGATATCCGAGATAGAGATTTTTTTCATTGGGAATTTTTCCTAACACAGCACCTGATCTTGCATCCAGCAGATGTAATTCATACTTCCCATCCGGATCTTCATGAAGCGCAACGATGCGTACGCCCTGCCGATCAAGTGAAGGTGTGTAATATCCTTTTTCAGGAATAAACGTTGTTTTGTTGCGCGTATCCTGATCATAAACAACAATTACATTCTTATCCTTTCTTGCCCATCGTGGATCAAAACGTAATTCGGTCCATACAAAACGATGATTGCTATGATCAAAAAATGTTTCCTGCTGCAATCCCATGTTGACAATCCTTTTCCGTTTGCCTTCAGGTGTTAATTGATATATCGCAGTGATGTGATCGAAGGTTGTTATCGATGTATAGACAGATCCATCACCATCTACATCCGGATAGGTCATGTCAAAAAAATCATTATCCAGATCCTTTTCAGGTATGGCGACTAATGGATATTCAACATCTTTTTCTTTTTGCGCATCCCATGTGTCACGGTACCATTTCATTGTGGCAGCATACAGGTGTTTGTTGCGGAGTCCGGTGCGTTCATCAACAGCATAGGACATAGGACCCAGTAGATATTTAAATTTTGCGGCTTCTTCTGTAATAGTATCCCAGGTGGTTTCACCAAAAAGATGGTTACCATACTGGACCATCATATATCCCATCGGATAAATGTCGGGTGTATACTCGCGATAAGATCCATTTCGCACTTTGTAATATTCCCATGGTTCGCCCTGTAGGAGTTTTTGACGAAAGGGTAATGTAAAATTGCTTAACCGTCCTCGTCCCTGTTGTGTCCATTTTGTTTCGGCAAAAACTGCATCGCCTTCACGATACCAATCAGGGATTGCAATATTATACATGCCTGTAAATGCGTAATCGCCAAAGATCGATTTGATAATATGACTTATGCCGGTGTTGGCAGCATTGACTTGTTGTACATGACGATATTCATGTATGGCTAACAGATCTGCCCAGGGTAAGGAACCAAGCGAAAAAGGATTTTCATTTACCTGCAGATAAAATTCGGAGACATAGGGTGCGAGTCCAACATATCCATTTGAGATATTCGTGTGTGGCTGAAGGATGACCGAGATCGGTTTGTATCTCTTTGACCTGGTGTTGACATCTACCGAAGCTAATTTTAACATCAGGGAAGCGACCCGCGTTGCAACATCTTCCTGTCCTTCCGGAAAAATAACACGAAGACTATCATCACGCAACTGGTGCCATTTTGCTGACGGAGGCAATAAGCCAAGCTTCTGAGCGTGTGCATGATGTATGATCAGCAACAATACCAGCATAAAGAAAGGACGCAACCCTTTATACATTCAGGGTGACATTATGATCGTGAAGTGTAGCGGCAATATCGATCATCAGCGAAGGATCGTGTTCAAATGCATTTCCGATGACAATAACATCTGCACCAGCGGTGATGTTTTCTTTTACTTTTTCCGCGCTCCTGATTCCACCACCTACAATGATCGGGATATTGACTGATCCTCTGACGGATGCAATCATATCTGAAGACACGGGTGTCGAAGCACCACTTCCGGCATCCATGAAAATTAATTTGAGTCCAAGCATTTCGGCTGCCATGGCAGTACAAACCGCGATATCTGACTTGGTACCCGGGATGGGTGAAGTATTACTCATATATAGTACTGTTGTCCCCACGCCTCCATCGATTAGCATGTAGCCGGTAGGTAGGATTTCGAGAGGGCTCAGTTTTAGGTATGGGGCAGCGATCACATGCTGACCGATCAGGAGGTCAGGATTTCTTCCAGATACAAGGGAAAGAAAGAGGATCGCATCTGCGTGATAGCTAACCTGGTAACTGTTGCCAGGAAAGAGGATCAGGGGTATCTGGCAATGTTTGCGGATGATCTGGAGGCACTGATCCAATTGACTGTTGACGATCAGGGAGCCACCGATGAAAAAATAATCCACCTTGCAATGAATGGAGATATCGATCAGCTGATCAAGTTTACCCAGGCGCATCTTGTCAGGGTCGATCAGGACCGCCAGTTTTTTACGGCCCAGTTTCCTGGTCATAAGGAGGTCATCGTAGATCAGATGGCGGCTGGTATCCATCCCGTAAATATATGGTTTCAAAGGGTAAAGGAGTAAAGGAGTAAAGGAGCAAGGGAGCAATGGCGGGGAGCTACGGGCTGGGAGTTAGGGGCAAGGGGCGGGGAGCTAAGGGCAGAGAGCAAGGGCAGCGAAAAACAAAATAATCTAGATAGTAAAATGCTTGTCTGTTCAGAACAACAAAATCATATCTAATTTCTAATATTTAATTTTTCTCACTCTCCTTGCCCTGAGCCTGCACATGGATGAGCGAAAGGAGTCGAAGGGTCACTTCTCTCACTCTCTATGTAAAGTGTTTCAGCATCCGGATCTCTTCCTTTGTCAGATGGCGATAGAAGCCGCGTGGGAGATTCTTTTTGGTGAGGCCGGCGTAATACGTGCGGTCAAGCTTTAGGACTTCGTAGCCGAGAGATTCGAAGATGCGGCGTACGACGCGATTTTTTCCTGAGTGAAGCTCGATCTGTACCTCTCGTTTAGTCATGTTTTCCATGTAGTGGAGGCTGTCAGCTTTAATGTCTCCATCCTCTAGTGTAACACCCGTTCGAATTTTTTCGAGGTCTTTCAGAGATAGATTTTTATCCAGCGTGACGTGATATACTTTCGGAACCTTGTGCGAAGGGTGAGATAATTTTTTTGTGAGGTCACCATCATTGGTCATCAACAATAATCCGGATGTATTCCTGTCTAATCGTCCTACAGGATAAATGCGTTCAGGAATTTTATCTGCGATGATATCGATGACGGTTTTGCGTCCGCGCTCATCGCTGGATGTAGTTAATACATTCCGTGGTTTATTGAGGAGATAGTAGACAAGTTTCTCAACTGGTTTGATGGGTTGACCTTTCAGCTTGACGACATCGCCTTCTTTTACTTTATATCCCATCTCCTGTACCACGGTGTCGTTGACGGTGACATGGCCCTGCATGATAATGGTATCAGCCCCCCTACGGCTGGCGACGCCACAATGAGCGAGAAATTTATTGAGACGCATTTCTTCCATCAGGGTGTAAGATACGTGAGAAAGTGAGAGGAGTGAGAGAGTGAGAGAGTGAGAGGAGTGAGAGAGGTGAGAGAGGTGAGAGGAGTGAGAGTGTGAGAACGTGAGAGTGTGAGAGTGTGAGAACGTGAGAGTGTGAGAGTGTGAGAGAGTGAGAGAGTGAGAGAGTGAGAGAGTACAACCTATTAATAGATTCTCACGCTCTCATTTCTCTCACGCTCTCACGCTCTTCTATGACGAAGGTAGATCTGTTGTTTCAGTAATCTCTATTTCGTCAGCACCATCAACTAGAATGGTATAGGTTCGTCTTCTTCGTTGAGCCTCGAAGGTCGTGTGATGATGGCGTTGTAATTATCGACAGGTTGACTCTTGCCGGAGATGTCATTGAAGAAGTCATCACTTGGATCTGTGAACTTGGCGAACTGGCTGATGAATTTCAAATTGACTGTTCCTAATGCCCCGTTACGATGTTTTGAGATGATAATTTCTGCCTGATCTTTTGAGATAGTTGAATCCGCTTCCATTTCGTAATAATCAGGACGATAGATGAATGTTACGATGTCGGCATCCTGCTCGATCGCACCAGAGTCACGCAAGTCGGATAGTTGCGGACGTTTATTACCACCACGTGTTTCTACTGCACGACTCAACTGTGAAAGTGCGATAACAGGCACATCCAATTCTTTGGCCATTGTCTTCAGCGCACGGGAGATGGAACTGATCTCCTGTTCGCGTGTGCCTCCGCGTTTTTGATCAGGGCCTGCTGTCATCAGTTGTAGGTAGTCGATCACGACAAGCTGGATGTCGTGATGCATCTTTAGACGACGGCATTTGGCGCGAAGTTCGAAGATGTTGATCGCAGGTGTATCGTCGATATAAATGGGGACTTCACTGAAGCGTTCAACTGCGCTGTTGAGTTGTTGCCATTCGTAGTCTTCGAGTTGTGCGTTACGCAGTTTCGAACCTGGAATCTCCGCAACCATCGACATAAGACGATGTGTGAGCTGGAGTGCGGACATTTCAAGCGAAAAAAATGCGACCGGCTTGTTGTAATCCAGTGCAGCGTTTTTTGCGAGCGATAAGGTGAAGGCTGTCTTACCCATACCTGGGCGGGCGGCGACAATGATAAGGTCGGAACGTTGCCAGCCGTTCGTGATGCGGTCAAGTTCAGTGAAACCGGAGGGAACACCATTAATACCTTCTACTTTTTTAGAAAGAGCTTCGAGTTCCTTTTGTGCTTTGATTGCCAGATCTCCGAGTTTGGAGTAGCGGCGATTCAAATTCTTTTGTGTGATGTCGAAGAGGTTGCTTTCGGCCTCATCGAGCATCTGGAATACGTCCTTGGTATCTTCAAACGCATCGCTGATCGTGGTCGTACTTACTCGGATGAGCTCGCGCTGAATATGTTTTTGTGCGATGATCCGGGAGTGGAACTCGATATTGGCTGCGCTGGCTACTTTGTTGGTAAGTTCTGCGAGAAATCCTACGCCACCAACCATTTCAAGGTTGCCTGCTTTCTTGAGGGCTTCGTGGACGGTGAGGATATCAACTGGCTGAGAGCGCTCAAACAGGTGCATCATGGCCTCGTAGATGACCGAATGCGGTTTTTTATAAAAGCTGTCCGGTGTCAGGATGTCGAGGACGACTGCCATGGCATCCTTGTCCAGCATCAGGGCGCCGAGGATAACTTCCTCTATCTGAGTGGCCTGGGGCTGAAGTTTTCCATAGACCAGACTGGTGAGGTCGTTGTCGGTCCGGATGGGCTTGAGGCGGGTGCCGGAGGATTGGGGGGAGTATGTATTAGGTTCTGCCATTGTGAGTTGTGAATTGTGAGTTGTGAGAGAGATCGTGAAGCGTGAAGCGTGAGTCGTGAAATTTTGGTCATTCACTATCGATTCTTGCTTGCGGTACTAGTAGCTCTTTCAGGGGTCAAATCTATAACGGTAGGAACATATAGAGTAATTCAAATATTTGAAAAAATATTCAGATGTGGAGAAACATGTTGCCCGATGTTGGTAAGATGAGGTGTAATGTGGAAGAATAAACATATTTAGAAAAATATGATGCGTAATGATTTGAATGAATGGAGGAGGAAAACGATATGGTGAGTTTCCTCAAATGATAGGTGTGAAGAAAGTTTTACTGGAAATAATTGAATCACTTGTAAGATGAAATAATGATAACTTGAGGATATAATCTTTTACAAAAACTATTCAGACATGATAAAAATCAATTTTACGAAGCAAGTGTCTCATATCACGTTCTGCTTCCTTGCATTCGTCTGTATGACCTTCATCGCATGTGAATCCGATCAGGATGGCTCTGCTAAAACCGAAGAAAGGCCTAACCTGATGACTGATGCCAAGGCGCTTGACAGCATGTACCTGGTAAACTTTAATAAAGGGGATGCCAATGCACTTATGGAGTTACATTGGAATAGTCAGGATCTGGTAGCTTATCCAACCGGGGAGATGAAACTTTCAGGATTTGATGCCATAAAATCTTTTTATACCAAAGACTTTGCGGCTAGTCCGGGAGCTGTGCTGGCATATACGGGCACATACAATCTTCCGATGGGTGATGCAGTATTTGGCCATGGGACATTTACATGGACGATGCCAATGGAAGGAGGACCACCTATGGTTGTCGAAGGAAGATATTCAGATGTAAAGGAGTATAAAGACGGGAAAATGGTAATCACATTTGATCATTCATCTGTGCCAACTCCGCCTGCACCTACACCTGCGGATTCTACTGAGGTTAATTAAGGGGTTTTCAAAATAAATTTTTTTGGGCAATATTGAAGCGATTTAAAGATTTGAATTTTCCCTGGAATACTACTTCCGTAATTTCATCCAATGCCCCATATCACTCTTGAAGATCACTTGCCCGGTGTCACCGGACTCCTCGAATACAATCCTGCAACTGGCAACCTGCTGCGCGAACTCACACAACTATTACTCCGTGGTCCGAATACGCTGAGTGAAGCAGAAAGAGAACTGATTGCAACGATCGTCTCGCACAAAAACAATTGCACGTACTGCGTCACATCACATACTGCCGCAGCAGATGCTTTCCTCGGTGAGCATGAGACATCTGAAATGGTAAAACAAGATCTGCCTTCAGCACCGATCAGTGAAAAAATGAAAACGCTGCTGACGATCGCATCTCAGGTGCAGGAAAGCGGACGAAGTGTACTACCTGAAACAATTGCAAAAGCAAAACAGGAAGGCGCCACAGATCTTGAAATACATGATACCGTTTTGATCGCTGCGTTATTCTGTTTGTACAACCGGTATGTGGATGGATTGGCTACGATCGCCCCACAGGATCCTGAATATTATCGTAGCATGGCGGAGCGGTTGAAGACGAATGGGTATTACCGGCCGGCGGAGGGTTACTCAAATCAGAAATTTGACGACACCCAGACGTAGGCACAGCCTACGCCGAACATCGTAAGTTTCAGTATTCAGTATTCAGTATTCAGTATTCAGTATTCAGTATTCAGTATTCAGTATTCAGTATTCAGTATTCAGTAAAAAATGGTTTTCTGTTTTCGGTTATTGTCTTTGATTTCATTTTTTGCATAAATGTTTTAAATAATTTCAGAAACGTCATACTAAACTGTGAAATGCTTTTTGCGCAAAACAGATTTTGCCAACGCACAAACGTAGGCAAAGCCTACGCTTAACATTCTTTACTTCTTTACTTCTTTGATGTGTGATCACATATCTCAACGTAAAATGAATAACGTTAGGCGTAGGCTTTGCCTACGTCTGGGTGTCATCAAATTTCCGATTTGATGAAAGTCTTCGTGATGTGCAATGTCTTTTCCGCAAAACAGATTTTGCCAACGCACAAACGTAGGCACAGCCTACGCTTAACATTCTTTACTTCTTTACTTCTTTGATGTGTGATCCCATATCTCAACGTAAAATGAATAACGTTAGGCGTAGGCTTTGCCTACGTCTGGGTGGCATCAAATTTCCGATTTGATGAAAGTCTTGTGATATGCTCCATGCTCCCCGATCCAAGCCCCCAGCCCCTCGCTCTTTAACACGACATTAAACCCCTATCCAATTTATGAACCTGTTTTTCGTTTACTTTTACCAAACCGGATTACGGACCTTCATTTTCAAATACAATCATCATATGAAATTCATACAAGGTAAAAACCTGATCCTTTGCCTGCTCCTGCTGACACCGGTACTTTCTTTTGCCGGAGAGATTTTCGGGACCCTCAAAAAAGACGGACAACCTCTTGTTAACCAGGAAGTTACGCTCACTCAAAATGGTACTGTTCTGGGTACTGCCACAACAGATGCCAAAGGGTATTTTGCCATAACGATCAAGCCGGTTGGAAAGCTTACCCTGACGCTTAAGGGCTATGAAGGCGCATCATTCGACGTTTTTTCCACTAATAATTCTACGGGTTATACCCTAACGCTGGTCAAAACAGGGGCTGCATGGGAGTTAAAGAAACAGTAGAACCTCAACCTAAGGACCATAAAGACGGCTGGGACAAGGCTAATATCATATTAACGCCCCTGGCTGGTCTTATGACTGCCATCACGATTGCAGTGGTCAGTTATTTTGCTTCTGGATATCTCAATAAAAATCAGGAGAATGAGGCTAAAACACGCCTCTACACGGAACTCATGAGTCGACGTGAAGAGTCAGAGAGTGCCCTTCGTAAGGATATGTTCACATCAATTATTAATTCACTTCTGGCAGGTGAATCTACAATAGATGAGAAAATACTTCAACTCGAATTGCTGGCCTATAATTTTCACGAGTCCCTTAATCTAACTCCCCTTTTTACTTATCTCGATCGCAGAAATAAGCTCGATACACCAGATCCTGTTCTCAGAGCAAGTTTTAAAGAACGTCTTTATAACATGTCTCGTGAGGTCACCAACAAACAGATCGCCAGCCTGGAAGGCGTAGCCACCTCTGAAAAATTTAATTATTGCTACGATACGATCAATTGTCCGGGCATGGAAGCTTCTTTTAGTTGTGTCTTTCAGGATAGTGTCAACACAGGTGATGGATTTGATTCCATTCAGCATGTGGTACGTCTCACCATCCTGGAAATGGACACCACGTATCGAAGCGTGGAAGTGCGATTAAATATCTGTACACAAATCGAAGGGAAAGAAGATAAATGCGCGAACCCCGCGTTCACGATAGATTATTTTGAATTCCCCATGATTGATAATACACGGCTTATCAATGACAAGCGCTGTTCAGTCGTTATGCGGGATTTTGATCCTGTCAATAAATTTATCGAGATCGACATCATCTTTTTCCCGGGCTCCCACTCGAGCCTGAAGGAACGGCCGTATTATGATGATATTGTATCGAAGCTTTTACCTACTAAGGGGTAAGTGGTATTCGGTATTCGGTATTCGGTATTCGGTTTTCAGTGTTCAGTATTCGTTAAATTAATCGGTTTTCGGTTCGGTATTCCATTGTGAGTAATTTATTCAATTTCTATTTTCTAATTTCTCACCATCTCACTCTCTCACTCCTCTCAATCTCTCACTCCCGATCGCCATCCAGGATCTTTTGCTGGTGGTTGATACTCTCCATATGTACAGCATTGACATATTTGGAAACAAACTCATGACTTAATCCCAGTTTATCACCTTTCGCAAATGCCCTGTCCAGAATTTCATTCCATCGAGCAGTTTGAAGGATCGTGATGTTATGATCTCGCTTGTAGACGCCGATTTGTTCTGACACTTTCATACGTTGACAGAGGATCTGCATCAGCTCATCATCAAGATGATTGATCTGCTGACGCAAACGTTCCAGCGCTGCATGGTATTCTGCAGAGTTGACATCATCCTTTCTCCAGGAGATATTTTGTAATAATTCTTTTACTGCTTCAGGAGTAATTTGTTGTTTGGCATCGCTCCACGCCTCATCTGGATCGATATGGCTTTCGATCATAATACCATCGTAATCCAGGTCGATGGCACGTTGTGCTACATCCTGCAATATATCCCTGCGCCCACAGATATGTGAGGGATCATTGAGCATCATGAGTTCCGGATGACGACGTTTCATTTCGATGGCGAGGTGCCACATGGGGGCATTTCGATATTCTGTATTTCCATAGGTTGAAAATCCCCGATGGATCAATCCAATTTGCGAAACACCTGCCCTGGCAACTCGTTCCACTGCTCCAGACCAGAGTTCCAGATCAGGGTTTGTAGGATTTTTGATCATAACTGGTATCGAAATACCACGTAATGCATCCGCCACTTCCTGTACACTAAAGGGATTGGCAGTTGTACGTGCACCTATCCACACGGCGTCAACTTCAAAATGAAGTGCATCTTCCAACTGTTTTGCTGTAGCGACTTCTACGGTGACAGGAAGGCCAGTTTGTTTTTTTGCCTGCAACAGCCAGGGCAATCCTTTCGTGCCGATGCCTTCGAACATCCCTGGTTTTGTGCGCGGTTTCCAAATGCCGGCACGCAACATATCAACACTTCCTGTTGCAGCGAGTCGCTGCGCGGTTTCTAAAACTTGCTCCTCTGTCTCCGCACTACAGGGTCCACTGATGATCAGTGGGCGCTTGTTCCATATCTGCTGGATGGTATTCGTCATGGCTATTGGATTATCTTTTTTATCTGATTGGCATGTTGCATTAACTCCAGTAAGTTTTTCTCATTTTGATCCTGCAGACAGGTTTCGAATTTTTGCAATTGTGATATATGTTCCCGCAATACATCGAGAACATTGATCCTGTTTTGGATAAATATGGGTGCCCACATGTCCGGATTACTTTTAGCTAGTCGAACTGTACTTTCAAATCCACCGCCGGCCAATTCGAAAATGGCATCTTCCTCATGTTCTTTTTCCAGTACGGTATTTGCGAGTGCAAACGAAGTAATGTGAGAGATATGACTCACATAGGCAGCATGCATATCGTGATCTGAAGCATTCATTTCAATCATGTGCATACCGAGTTTTTGATACATCATTTCAATTTGCTCCACTGCATCCGGGTCAGTTTTTTCTTTTTCACAAATCACACAGGCCCTACCCGAAAAGCCACCTTTTACGGCAGCCTCAGGACCGCTATATTCAGTACCCCACATGGGATGAGTGGCAACAAACCGTTTCCGCATAGGATGATCGTGTATCGCGTGGCAAAGTGCATGCTTGGTTGAACCTGCATCTACCACGATTTGATCTTTAGTCACTATATCTAATACGCGCAGGGTCATATTAATCGTGGCATCTACGGGAATACCGATATAGATCATATCACTGATGCGCACCGCTTCTTCCAATGGCAATACTTCATCGATCAATCCCAGTTGCAATGCTCTCTGACTACTGGTGCGGCTGACACCTATGATATGTTTAGCAAGCTTGAGATCTTTTAAAGACAATGCCAGTGATCCACTGATCAGACCTACCCCCACTATGGTTACATTGTCAAACATGAGATATACTTTTATTATTGATAAATTTTCTAATTCGATCTATTGCTTCATCCATTTTTTCTATGGTACTGCACAGGCTCACCCTGATAAATTTTTCACCATTACTGCCGAAAATGCCACCAGGTGTGAGAAACACATGAGCCTTGTATAAAATGTCATCACTCAGAGCATATCCATCCTTATAAACATCAGGTATAGATGCCCATAAAAATAACCCGGACTGATTTTTTGAATAGGTGCACTCCAACAGGTCAAGCAATCGGTACAATTTTTCTCTTCGCGTATGATAAATTTCATTCACATCGCGATACCAATCATCTCCAAGCTCTAAGGCTGTGACTGCGGCAAGCTGCAATGGCAGGAAAATTCCGCTGTCCATATTACTTTTAAAACGAATGACTTCACTGATCTTTTCTTTTGCTCCGCACAACATCCCTATACGCCATCCCGCCATGTTGTGAGATTTACTTAATGAGTTAAGTTCAATGACACATTCTTTGGCACCATCAGCAGATAACATGCTCATTGGATTTTCATTCAATATGAAACTGTATGGATTATCATGAATGATGAGGATATTATGTTTTTTTCCAAAAGCAACAATCTGATTGAATAAATCCTTTGTTGGGAGCTGTCCTGTGGGCATGTGGGGATAATTAACAAACATCAGTTTCACCTTCTTCAAATCTGATTTTTCAAGAAGATCAAAATCGGGCTTGTAATTCTGTACTGATCTTAAATCATACTCCACACACACACCACCAGCTAACATCACAGCACTTTTATATGAAGGATAGCCTGGATTCGGAATCAAAACCTCATCGCCTTCATTCAGATACGTCATACAGATATGCAGAATCCCTTCCTTGCTTCCGATCAAAGGAAGAATCTCTGATTCAGGATTTAGTGTCACGCCGTACCAGTGCCGATACCATTCACTGATGGCTTCACGAAATTCATGGATTCCAATGTATGGAGGATATCCATGTACAGTAGCTTTAGCACTCTCTGTATGCAAGGTCCTGATGACATCCGGATGTGGCGCCAAATCGGGACTACCAATACCGAGATTGATGACATCATTTCCTCTCTGGTTCATTTCAGTGATCTCCCTGAGCTTTTGTGAGAAATAGTATTCTCCTATTCCGTTTAATCGTTTTGCTACTTCCATAATCCTCTTTTGTAGATGCCATAGATCCGTATTTCCTCTGTTAATGGTTTGATTTCATGTATTACTTTCCTGAACTGATCCTGATTGTCAAATTCCATATCGACATGAAACCTGTATTTGAATTCGCTTGCTGGTATAGGCAAACTTTGCAGCTTACTGAGATTGATCCCATGGTATGCAATCCGGGTCAACACTTTTGCAAGACTGCCCCGTGAATGATCCGTATTAAAACTGACAGAGGCTTTATTGGCCTCTGCCATTGGAACTGCACGATCAGACCGCTCTAATGCAAGAAACCTTGTATAGTTATTCTTAAGTGAATGAATGTTGGGTGCCAGGACCTCCAGCTGATATAGATCTGCAGCAAGCCGGCTGGCAATAGCTGCAATGTGTTTGCTTTTATGCTGGTGCACATGCTTTGCAGTCAGGGCGGTATCCTCTGTTTCCACCAGTTTCCAATGATGCCTGTCAAGAAACTTGTAGCACTGTTGCAGGGCCATCGTGTGGGAATGTACTTCGCGAATGTCTGCAAGAGTTACACCCGGGTTCACCAACAGATTTTGTCTGATCTGCAGGTAGATTTCGCCGACAATGTTCAATTGAGATTTGTGCAGCAAAGCATAATTGGACAGGATGCTTCCGGCTATTGAGTTCTCTATCGCCATGATACCGCCTGTGCTTTCCCTGCCATTTTGTGCAACACGGATCACATCCCGGAATGTAGCGCAGGGAATGACCTGCACAGTCTTACCGTAGTATTGCTGGGCTGCTACCTGATGGAAGCTTCCTTCGTAGCCCTGTATGGAGATTTTTGCTGTCATAGGTAAAAACAAAAATCCCGGCCTTTATGGGACCGGGACTTTCTGATTTATTATGGTTTATAACTGTCAGATTTTCATGCAGGCACCCGGCCGTTCTTTGGTAAAGAAGTAGCTAAAATAAAAATTGCGGTATGTGCCTGTCATTGTCATTGGAACCAAATGTAGGCTTCTCTTTGGAATAATGCAATTCCCGGGAAGAATAATTTTCCGGTGTGGAAGGTTGCCTCATTGGAGATGGAGACCAGGGAGAGTGTGAGATCAGTGTGCTTCGACCTGCCTGACTCATCCTCGTGCTGCAGCTCAGCAACCGAGCAGTGAGAGCTGAACAGTATTCAGTATTCAGTATTCAGTATTCGGTTTAGTTTAGTTTTTAGTTTTTAGTTTTTAGTTTTTATAATTTGCGAAATTATCGGCAACTATGATTGTTTCTCCATCCGCTATCAGTTCCCTCCAAAAAAAAGATCTCATCTTTAAAAATATACATGATCAATATGGTTCGCCGCCAAACTGGTCAAGACCTGAGGGATTTATTTCTTTATCAAAAATTATATTAGAACAACAGGTAAGCCTGGCTTCCGGGAATGCACATTTTCAAAAACTCAATTCCTTTATTCCTGAATTTACACCCGAAGCAATTCTGAAACTCACAGATGAGGAAATGCGATCGTGCCAGATCAGTCGGCAGAAAACAAAATATCTGCGCGAGCTTTCCAACACCATCCTTTCCCGAACCATTGATCTTGACACACTTTCTGCATTGCCTGAATCTGATGTGCGGGAACAGCTTACACGTATCAAAGGAATTGGCAACTGGACGGCAGATATCTACCTCATGTTTTGTCTTCAGGCACAGGACATCTTTCCCATAGGTGATATCGCCGTAGTGAATGCGGCAAAGGAATTAACAAAAGCACTGACCAAAGAAGAAATCCTGGCCCAGGCTGAGAACTGGAGACCATACAGGTCGCTGGCTGCATATTTTTTATGGCACCACTATTTAGAGAGTAAGAAGGTAACCCATTCGACAAGCTCAGGGCGAGGAAAGTAAGAGAAGTAAGATGCAAAGGAGCAGGCAGGCAAAACCAAACTTTTTCTATATTTGATAGCCCCGTCAACCCGGTTGCCGGGGGACCTTTAAACCTCACATCCCAAATCAATTCTCTTCATTTCACGAATGTGAAAAACCAACTATTATGAAGCGCAAAGAATTTCTACGCCTGGGTGCCATCGCTGCCTCCCTCGGTCCCTTAGACTCCATCTTCTCCACTGCTAAAAGCAGAATCAACCTGCTGTCCTTTCTTGAACCTCAGTCGTTTGGGATCGTCAGCACACCTGTGCAGCAAGATCTAACTTCACTGATCCAGTGGCTTACTTCAAATGGCTGGACCTCCTATCTGAAAGATGCCCTCGGTGTCAACCTCGGACTGACAGGCGATGCACTCCGGTCAGAGCTTACAAAAGAACTTGATAAATCAAAATTGACTAAGCTCACCAGCGACGGGGCTTCCGGTTTTGATGACTTTGCAGGTACGAACCTGGTCAAGCCCGGATTTCCTGCCTTCAGCTTGTTGTATCACGCGCTGGCGAGCCCAAGGGTACGTCCATCAGGCATAAAATCATATCCGGACCTGGCGCACATTGATGCCCTTGAAAATTATATTTATGCCACTGCGGGTTTTGATGACTTAAAAAATATGTACGGCGTAAAGTCAAATGACGACCTGCTGCTGGCGGTCTTCGCATATGAATACCGTCCTGCGTTCAAGACACCTCATCACGATCATGCAGACATGGTCTTCTCACGTACAGGCATCGGCAGGATTGGTATGGAAGACATGAATTATGATAAGCTGAACCGTTGTTTTACCAACAAGCCAAAAGATGGAATTCCCGCTGAGAAAATTGCAGTTGTTCCTGCCCGTTATGGTTTGTTCATAGCTAAAAAAGTGAAGTCATCAGATGTTGATCTTATGACAACAGGCATTTATAAACCAGGCGACAAGTTTGATGATAAGTCTGATGCACAACGTACGTTTTTGCAGCCCATTCGAAAAGTATTCCATCATGATGCATTATTTGGTGAAGCAGAACTAACCTTCCAGGAATCGCACAAGAGTGAAAAACTTGCAAAGCTTGTCGAGCATACGGACATTAAGTTTTACAAAGACATTAAACCAACGATACGTCATTCAGCAGATCTCCTGGTCACAGATGCAAAAGTGAGAAATATAAATTCTTCTTACCTCATCATTTCCAAGCCAGAGCCATTGATCCGTCTGGCGAAAGAAGGAGGCAAAGCAATGTATTTCCTCGTGCCACCCAGTGTAAAAGCGCCTGGGGGTGGTGGGTATTATCGCAACCGGTATTTCACAAGCTTTAATACGCAGGATGTACAGGATGTTGAGTTGCTCGTACCCACTGATAATGGTTTTCAAAAAATTCCAAATAAATACAACGAGCCTCGCACACAGCCATTGTTCCTGAATGTAACGCATGAATTGGATTCTACGAATACAAGCGGGTACAAACAGGTATCACATAATGAAGCATTTGAAGACCGCATCTATGATGGACTTTATCAGGCACCGTTATTTGAGGATAGCATTTGTGAAGGAAATGTAACTGCCAAAATTTCTACTGCAAAAGCAACTGCACTGAACGGCATGTTTAAAGATGTACTGCCAGGTTATTCAGTTGTCACAGCGCCGGACTTTTTTCCACAGGTTGATAACTATGATCTGATGGCGTATGATGTGGCTCCTGGTATGCTGCAGAATGACAGTAATTTTTACGAGGGTGGACTAGCGAGTCTTGCCACATGTCGCATGATCCCGAATCCGAATTATATTCCTGCACATGATAAATCAGACAATCAGACATACACCGCTGTACTGAGCCATAAGGCTAAGTCCGGCATGATGACTGGAGATAAATACAATAATCCGAAATTGCCGAAAGGATACTTTGTTTCCGGATTTTTACCGGATGTTGCTTCATCTGTGTATGCACCCGGATGGGATATAACATATTCTGCTGCGAAACCTGGAAGTACTGATGTGTATCTGAGCACAGAGGGATTGGGTTCTCCATTTGTGGAAGACATGAAATTGTGTGCTGCTGCCAATGGTATGTGGCCGGCATCATCTCCTGACTCTGCTCGTACATACCAGGGTGCATTGGATCCATGGAGCCGTAATCCTACAGCGATTCCATTATTGGATACGGAGCTGGGTATTCATCGCAATTCACCTGCTGGTCAGATGATGGGGAAAGAAACATTTGGGTGGGATGGAGTGCAGGGGCCATTTTTGGAAAATCTTGATGGTAAATGGAAAATCAATTTTGCCGATTTGGGTCGTGCTGATGTGGTTCAAAATGCGCTTGATGGAAATGTTGATATGTCGAAGCTGCGTGAGCTCACCAGTACAGAATTGATATCACGGATGGCATGCCTGAAAAAAACAATTGCAGAACTTCCAAAAATAAATTTCAAAGGCTATACGAAAGCGCCACAGATGGTTGCGTTCACTCGTTGGTGGATGATCAGTGCTGAGCCGGTCAACTTTGGCCAGGAAAATGCATTGGGTTGGGGTATTCCAAAAAATCTAATTGGTACTGATACCACATGGATCACTGACAAATCAAATGCGAAAGTATCCGGCAAAGGATATCTGTTTGTGATTGTTGATGTCAATGGTAAAAAAGTATCATGGGATGGATTTGGACGTCGCAGGGTGGATGTGACGAAGATGTATGT
>JANPKZ010000141.1:0-10300 GCA_031426295.1 Saprospiraceae bacterium | reverse complement strand
AAAAGTTGTCCTGAAAGAATTGCGAGAAACACATACAGGTCTTCGTATTGCTCTGAGGGCTAACCTCTATCAGGATAATGTCCATTTACAGAAAGTCATTGATGAAAACAATGAATTAGTTGCCATTTTTGTTACTTCAGTAAATACCGCGAGGAAAAATCAACTTGCTGAAAAACTTGAGAATAAAAAAAGAAAAGTATAGCTACTTAAACTGAAATAGTTTCGATACATATTTTTTTGTGATAAAATTGTTGGATTATTCCTCATTCAAATTTAATTCACTTCGCCCTGGTGTTGCTTAATATCAAATTGTCAAAATCATACTATTATCGAAAATTTAAAAAATACTTCCTTATTCGTTATTCTGTCCTCCTTATTCTTCCTTCACCTGTGAGCACGTTGAAATCTAAAGAACATATTGATATCATTTCATTCAAAGAAATCATCAAAAATCCTTTCTTAACCAAAGACTTGCGACTATCTCCGTGACTTATTCATCGGGTGAAACCTGTTCATCGTCTCTCGTAGATACTCCGCAGTCAAATGCGTATAAATCTCCGTGGTGGTGATGCTGGCATGACCAAGCATTTCTTGCACAGCGCGTAGATCTGCGCCGCCTTCAACAAGATGGGTGGCGAAAGAATGGCGGAAACTGTGTGGTGATATTGTCTTTGTGATACCTGCTTTATCAACGGCTTCTTTGATGATGTTGAAGATCATTACACGTGAGAGTTTTTTCCCGCGGCGGTTGAGGAAGAGGATGTCGGCAGCAGCGGGATCGATATTCATCATACGGTTGCGGTCGCCTTCGAGGTAGAGACGGATGTGATGCAGTGCTGATTCACCGATGGGAACGAGGCGCTCTTTATTATTTTTTCCGATAACACGGATCATCTGCAGGTCGGGATAAATGTTGCTGATCTTCAAACCGATCAACTCCGATACGCGAAGACCGGATGCATATAAGGTCTCGATCATCGCGACATTGCGCGTGCCTTGAGGATGACTTCGATCAATGTTTTCAAGAATACTGCTGATCTCTTCATAACTCAAGACTTCAGGCAGATATTGATCAAGCTTGGGGCCCTGGATCAATTCTGTCGGATCATTCTTCATGATGTCCTCCATCATGAGGTAATGAAAAAATGACCTGATCCCGGACAACATCCTTGCCTGCGATCGGCTGCTGATCTCTACGTCATGCAGAACATGTAGAAATTGTTCGATGTGTTGTGGTTCTACCTGCGTTGGTGTTGTCAACTTATATTCTTCCACCAGGTATGTGGCCAACCGCTTCACATCACGTTCATATGCTTCGATACTATGACCCGACAATCCTTTCTCAAGTGTGAGCCAGGAGATGAAACCGTGCAATGAAGAATTCCAATCCAAGAAAAGTTACGAATTACGAAGTACGAAGTACGAACATATCAGTATTCAATACTCAAACTTCTAATGCATTGTAAACTTACCCAAATTCTATATACCTCTATGCTCCTTGCACCCTGCTCTTTGCTCTCTGCCCTCTGCCCTCTACCCTTTGCCCTTTGCCCTTTACCCATTCGCAGCGCCTGCCCGTTGCTTCTCTTCTTCTGCACTGCCAGACCGGCGCCGTGCCGGTGCCAATTTGTTGTCTCCGAACCTATGCGTGTACGAAACAATCGCCTGACGTGTCTCCCGATATACATCAAACGTTTCTGTATAATCGCGGTATTTGATAAAAGCAGATGGAAGATTTTCCCAGAACACATCTGTCACTGCAAGCTTGATAGTGCCTTTCTTTTTAAATACCTGTTTGGAAATACCACCACCGAGGCCCCACATCGGGTTGAGATTCATAAACGCGTATTGTTCCCGAGAGTGATAATTAAAATTCAATTCCGCTGTCCAGTCATGCCCCAGAGAAAATGAATTACTGGTATTAAAATCAAATACCACGTTGCCATCATTCAGGAATGTATTAGCATAATTCCCTTTGTAATTGCCCATGTAGGTGCTGATATTATTGACACTGTTGAGCCATTTTCCAACCGTGATCGGAATGGAAGCTGAAACAGAATAATATTCCACATTATCAAGATTTCTGTCAGTCTGCACGGTTACGCGATCAAGACCTTCCACAGGACCGATCACCTGCGTGATATTATCTGTTGTCAATGCATAGGATAACGAAACTGTATATCGCTGCGCTATGGTGTGGTTCCATTCAAACGACCAGGTAAACTGCGGATTGAGGAATGGGTTTCCTTCCCGGTATGTTGTAGGATCCAGGAAAAATTTAAATGGGTTAAGCTGCTGGTATGATGGCCTGTCCAGACGACGACTCATACTAAGTCCCATGTTGTAGTTATCTGAAAAATTATAACTCAGGAATACGCTGGGAAATAAATTCACATAATTTTTTTCGAAGGTATTGCCATTAATTATTTGCAAACCATCCGCAATGGTATTTTCAACCCTCAGTCCGGATTGGATTCCAAATTTGGGCCAGTTATGACTGAAATTGACATACGCAGCATTTATTTTTTCTTCATAAATAAAATGATTGCTGATCGAGCTGTCGAATACAGGATTAGCCGGATCACTGGCATCGAGAAAATAAAGATCATTATCCGCACCTACGATACTTCCTTTTACACCAGCCTCTACTTTTGTCTTATCAGAAATCGGAATTGCCAGATCTGCTTTTGCAGACTTAATATTCAGGTTACCATTGAGATCACCTTTGAGAAGATACACAGGTAAAAATTCTTCTCCTTCCAGGTTATAATAATGTGTGGTAAATGTCTGTGTGGTTTCATTCCAGTAGCGCGCGTAGTCAATATCCATGGATAGCTCCACTTTCGATTTTGGAAAAGTATGTTTGATATTGCCATTCAATGCATATGATGGCCACAGATCATCGCTTCGGTTGCTCGTGGCAAATGAAGAGATCACATCCTGGTTACCGTCTTCAACTGTAGATGTATTTTCACCATGAGGTTTGAATTTATTGATATTCCCACTGGCCAGGATACCCACCACCGTATTAGGAGAAATCGAATAATCAACGCCAATGCGAGAAGTATAAAAATTAAATGGGTTCTTCAAAAAATTGCGCTGGTTGTAAGCACCTGTTCGCTGACCTTCTTCAAAGAATGATCTGTACAAACGAAGATCATTCATGCCCATGCGGAAGCTATAATTAAAGCTTCCGTAGACATTGACCTTCTTATTCCGATGATTCAGTGAGATGCCGCCACCTGCTTTTGGATAAACACCCTGCGCATAATTCGCAGTGAATGTCCCATTGGTGCCCTGGTTTTGATCTTTTTTCAGGATGATATCAATAATACCTGCATTGCCTGCTGCATCATATTTAGCGGATGGATTCGTGATTATTTCTACACGCTCAATATTACTGGAAGGCATGCCTCTCAGGAAATTCGCGAGCTCCTGGCCCGACATGGGTGTTGGTTTGCCATCGATCATAAATATGACACCTGCTCTGCCGCGTATGGATATCGCATCATTTGAACTCACGATGATACCGGGAGATTTTTCAAGTACATCCATCGCATTGGCACCGGATGAAAGAATACTACCCTCCACATTGACGATAAGTCTATCGGATCTACGTTCTACAAATGGTCGTTGCGCTACGACACTCACTTCTCCCAATGTCAATCCTGCTGACCGAAGTTCTATGCCAGGAATTGTAAAATGATCATCAGGGCCTTGTATCGTGAAAGGGTCACTATGATATTCTTCATATCCCATCACCGCAATCACAACGTAATACGTTCCCGCCGGAATTTCAATAAATTCAAATGTGCCGTCCGTGCTGGTATACTCTACTTTGATAAATGTGCTGTCAGTAGTTCGAAACAAGCTGACAGTTGCTACATCAACAGCCTGCTGCAGACTGTCTGTGACACTTCCAAAAATATTGGATGCTACCAGGCTGGGTACAAGTACTATTTGTGCGCACATCACCATCCATACAAGGATAACCTTGCGATTGCTCCGCTTTACCATATACGTTCTTCTAAAAGATCAGAAATACACTATCAGAATCGAAGTACGAGATTATCATGTTCGCCACACATCCTATTCGTCTAATCTCCCGAATTATACTGTTAGTGATATATTACGATAGACAAGGCGAAAAAAGATATGAGGTAGGTATCTTTGGACAGATGGATACAACAACCTTACAGAAATTTGACCGGCATGTCGGTACGAAGTATCATTTATTTAACAGCCTTTTCCTCCGACTTCCCTTTGACCTGATCCACCAGACAGGAATATTATTACCCCTTCTTTCTGAAACGTGCAAGGAACAATTCAATAATGGTGGACATCCAAAAGACATCCTGAATTCATTCTTCGACGAACATATCCCGGATGCCGATCAAAAAGAGCGCCTCAACTTATTGTTCAATTTTATCAAATACATCGAACGGCAGGTGGTCCTTTTCGATGCCGTAGAGGAAGCCGCATTTGATGAACTGCACGATCTGGAAGGACCGGGTACTGTAACTGAGCTCATTTCGAAAGCCAGTGCAAATAACCTGACTGAACAGTTAGTTGAGAAGCTTCATGACTATAAGTTACGGATTGTACTTACAGCACACCCTACTCAATTTTATCCAGGTCCTGTACTGGGAATCATTACTGACCTCTCAAATGCCATTAAAAACAATCGCATCCACCAGGTAAATGATTTGCTTTTACAATTGGGTAAAACCCCTTTTGTAAACCGATCTAAACCGACACCGCTGGATGAAGCGCGCAGCCTGATCTGGTTTTTACGAAAGGTATTTTATAAAGCTGTACCTGCCATTGTTACAAAATTTGAAACACAACTGAACCAGGAGCTTGAGCATAAAGACATTATCGACCTGGGATTCTGGCCAGGTGGTGATCGTGATGGCAATCCCAATGTAACTGCTGATATCACATTTGCAACAGCAGCCAATTTGCGCCAGGCCATTCTGTCGTGTTACGAACAGGACATTCAAAAGTTACGCAGGCGTCTTACGTTTCAGCATGTCTATGAAAAGATATCAGGAGTAGGAGCTAAAATTCACAAAACAACACTCGGTGACGAAGAAGGATATGAAGGGACCGAATTATTGATTGATGACCTGAATGATATTCGTAAGATACTTACAGAGGAACACGATAATTTATTTGCCGAAGACCTTGATCTTTTTATTACCAAAGTGAAAATCTTTGGCTTCCATTTTGCCTGCCTGGATATCCGGCAGGAGAGCCGTAAGCATGAAGCACTGATCGAAGCTATCATTCTTGACAAAGAAGGATCTGGCGCACTTGAGTTATACAAGGCAGCCAGCATCGAAGAAAAAATGAATTACCTGGCATCGTGTGAATGGCGAATTGATACATCCATAACAGATGATCCTATTTCGAAAGACATTATTGAATCCATTGAAGCAATACGTGATATCCAGACAACTAATGGACGTAAAGCATGTCACCGGTATGTGATCAGTAATTCGAGGCATGCGCTTGATGTCTTTACCATTCAGGTGCTGGCCAGGTGGATCTATGGCTATGAGCCGGATGATATTGACATCGTTCCACTTTTCGAATCGATCGATGATCTTTCCGGAGCGGCAGAAGTGATGCAGCAACTTTATACGTTTGAACCATACAAAACGCACCTGGCAAAACGTGATCAGGGGCAGACAGTCATGCTTGGTTTTTCAGATGGAACAAAAGATGGTGGATATGTAAAAGCAAATTGGTCGATATACACTTGTAAAGAGGAAGTGACAGAGGTATCGAGAAATCATGAGATCAAAGTCATATTTTTCGATGGACGTGGTGGTCCGCCTGCACGTGGTGGTGGAAATACCCATAAATTCTATTCGTCACTCGGGCCTACCATTGAAAACAAAGAGATCCAACTCACAATACAGGGTCAAACGATCAGTTCCAATTTCGGAAACAAGGAACTTGCCATCTACAATGTAGAGCAATTGCTGACTGCAGGAATTGAAAATGACCTGTATCCAAACCAGACTCCAGCATGGACAAATGGCCAGCGCAAGCTGATGGGTGCCATGGCGAATAAGGCGTATGATTATTATGTGGAATTAAAAACACATCCTGATTTTCTTTCTTACCTCAGAGATAATGGTACTCTTACGTATTATGGTGAGTCAAATATTGGAAGCAGACCTGATAAACGAGCCGGGGGACAACTTACGCTTGATACATTGCGCGCAATACCTTTTGTTGGATCGTGGAGTCAGCTGAAGCAAAATGTACCTGGTTTCTATGGCTTTGGCGCAGCATTGGAAGATCTCTATTCGGATCAGCTAAAAGCAGATGTCATTAAGCTGTACCAGTCATCACGCTTTTTCCAAACTCTTGTCGGCAACAGCATGCAATCGATTGCAAAAAGTTATTTCCCACTGACAGCCTTTCTTTCAGATGATCCTCATTATGGTGAGATCTGGAATATGATCCACGATGAATTTGAACGTTCAGAAAAATTATTGATAGAAGCCACTGGGGAAGATCAACTCATGCCCGGCAATAAACCCATCCTCGAATCCATTAACCTGAGAGAACAAATTGTTTTACCCCTGCTCACAATCCAACAGTATGCCCTCATACATCTGAAAGAAACAGATGGAGAAGGCCCGTTGACCGATGTTTATAAAAAGCTGATCACACGGACAATGCCTGGGATAATTAATGCAGCGAGGAATTCGGCATAAGTACTCCTTGCTCCCCGCCCCTAGCCCTACGCCAGCGTTTCCTGCATCATCTCTTTAATCAACACTTCCGGCGAAACTTCATACCTGAATCCTACACGCAATGCCTGCAAACCAGACGTGCCCTGTAGGTCCTGCAATTCAAGCCGTTCGATTTGCCCATCGAGATAATCAATAGATTGCAGGTACTGCAAATATTGTAAATATTCCTCTGCTTCCCAGTCCTGGCTGTAGACGATAGAGAGTTTTCCAGGTTGGGTTAAGCGTTCTGTGGTGCCTTTAATGTATGCTTTATCAATACGCTTTTTTAGAATTTCATACCTGATATTATACGCGCCATCCACATCAAAACGTTTTTCATCCAGCCTGAATCGAATTGCTAATGGGTTACTATGTGCCAGGATCAATGAGGTAATACCCAGCGGCATCGGCAATTCATCTTTATAGGTCTCATGTAAATTTTCCACACCACATGTGATGAGCAGTTGCCACAACCGGAGATTTTTAAGATGCAGCGGATGATATGTTTTATTCTGTATCAGGGATTGCCCGATGTAAGCATTATACTCAACTCCATCCGTTTTATATTTTTCAAAATAATGCGGAAACATCTTTTGGGCAAGCGATTGCTGTTGCTCAATATAATCCGCAATACGCTCATTGATCATCGTCACGGACGTTTCATAATCTTTACGTTGCTTATATATCACCCCTAATACAGGATCAAGTGCTTTAGAATAAGCGTCTACAACTGGGGTAACTTCCGGAATAGTTTTCAGATGTTCGAATACCGGATCAAGTTCCCGGTGTATGAAATCCAGGATCTTCACTTCATCACCTGCATTAATGGATTGGGTGAGCGATTGCCTGAAGAGGTTGATCCTGAAAAGTAGTTGCTGATAAATCGGGAGGCGATCATATGCAGATGCTTTCAATAAGACTGCATCTGCCATATCCATTTGCTCCAGCAAATCCTGGCGAATGGATGCGTTACGTGCATCTGAAGAGCCACGGATATCAAATTGGCCATACAATGGATATACATCATTAAAGCTGATATCATCCGGATCCTCCGTTATTTCACGGGTACGGCTTTGATAAATTTTTTCTGCTGAATTAAAAAACTTCCAGGAAACTGTTGGATGAATAGAGGTAAATTTTTCCTGAACAATTGATTCAAGTTCTGTCTGATGAAAATCAATCGAACGGCTAACCGCCACCGTAAACATCGGCAATACGTTCCGCAATTTATTTGCCACCATACTATTCAGTACACCCTGCTGCGAGGATGTTAATTCAATAAAGGCAATGATCTTATCATTAAACTTCAACGGTGCTACAATAAAACTGCCCACACCGACATCATACATCTGTTTGATAAATTGGGATGGAGCATCCTTCAGATCACGCACATTGGAAATAGCGAAGAAATCCCTTTTCATCAATAATGCATCAAAGGAATAATCACAAAAACATTCCTCCACAGATTCTTCATAATTATCACCCAACAGCTTGCTGGCGCGTACTGCGCCGTGTAAAGCTTTTACACTCCGGCCTTCTTCATCAAATGCTTCAAAACCTAATTCAATTTTATCTACACCCAGATATTGCGCCAGTTTATCTTGCAGCTTATTTAGTGAAGCTTCATTTTGCAGTGCATTATTCTCCAGCAATTGTTGCTTCAACTCTGACAGTGCTTCTTCTTCTGTCTGGTCGAATAATGTGATCAGCGCTATACCCTCATAAGTGAATGTATTGGGAGGAATCAATTTTTTCCATAATTCCAGGTCACGACTATTGTCAATCAATAACTGAATGTCTTCGGGAGAAAGAGGCCTGAAATTTTCTTTAGGCGTGATCTTGCTGAAATCACCATTTATAAATGCCCGATAATGTCTTACAATACCCGTATCAATATCCGGAATATCAAAATAAATAGGACGTTTGAAATTGATGTTTACCTTATAAATCACACCGATCAGGAAGGCACATCCGAATGTGTATAATTCATCCGGATCGAAGCCTTTCATCCCCATATGAAAATCTGGTCCTGCCTTTTGAATAATACCTCGCAGACGAGAAGACATATTGAACAGAACCGGATAAAATGGAAGACTGGCGGCTTTAATCTCGTTCGTCGTCAGAATATCCGGAAACATTGCTGATAGCAACGCTGACAATTCTGTAGCGTAAGATTCAATCAGGGAAAGATCACTGATCGGATGACGCAATTCCTCTACATGGGCAACTGAGGCCAATAAACTTTCAGCATAGATCTTTTCAGACGGAGTGCCGGCAGCTGCTTTATTTTCCCAAAATTGAAATACACGTTCAAGGCTGAGCTTGATTTCAAAAGGCATGGGCGGGAAAACCTCATCTTTAAAGTATAAGTACTCGTTCTGGAGATTCATTTTCAAGACAATTGGTGAATTGGGATAAATGGTTGAGACAAAAGATAACAAATTAAGTTTCAGGTCGATCGACTAAAGAAGGTTAAGATTATATTAAGTACGCCAGAAGCCCTCCTCATGGATTTTTCGGGCGTGGTCATGACCCATGTTCCACCATTTGGACATCTGGTTGGGATCAAAGATAAAACTGTTGTCTGTCAGTTCAGTGGGAGTATGGATCAGCCGGATACGTGTACCAGAAGCACGTGCTTCCGTCAGGGCTACATTGATATCATCCCTTGCGAGCTGGTTTTGCATAAAATTGAAGGTTTTAAGGAGCAACATAAATGCATTAGTCGCGGGAGGTGCAATTAGTGATCGGTGGCGTGGCTGCAGGACAACTACATCGATTTCTGTCGCACCGATGTTGATCGCTTCCATAATCGGGATAGGGTTTCCAAAACCACCATCCGCATATTCATTCCCGTTCTTATTGACAAGGCTCATAAAAGGTACGAGGTTACATGATATCCATACCCAGTCACAAAATTCTTCATACCCATAATCACGCGCGAATTTGTACTCGATCCGGTTGTGTGTAAGATTGGATACCGTCACGATCACAATCTTTTTGGAAGCCTTCATTTTTCGCCAATGATCCCGCGTGAATGTGCGATGGATAAGGTCTCGAAGGCTTTTGCTTTCTCCCAATGTCTTGCGGCGTTGAAGAAATTGTGTGAGGATACTCAGGTGATTAAAGGATGCTTTGAAGAGATCATCCTTCCGATGTATGACAAATGGGCAGTTGCTGAAGATGTCATGCTGATTGCTGGTCGTATACGCACGCCTCAGTTCATCCCAAGCTTTGATCGCTACGCATGGCACTAACAAGCTTCCTGTGGAAGCTCCGATAAGGATGTCCCAATCCATGCCCTTTTCTTTCGAGAGGTATTCGATCAGGCCCCCTGCCCATGCGCCTTTTGATCCACCTCCGGAAATGACTAATGCCTTCATGCTTGATATGTCAGCATATGGAGATCATAAACCGTACCAAACCCCACTGAAAAAAGTATGTTGATAACTATCCGGGGCCACAGAGAATCAACCAGTTAAGCTCTATGGCACTGCTGGCTGTAGAGACGCGATGCATCTCGTCTCTACAGCCAGCAGTGCCGCTAG
>JANPKZ010000140.1:0-16067 GCA_031426295.1 Saprospiraceae bacterium | reverse complement strand
CGGAGCCTGTGTATTATAAAAGGTCAGGTGATGACCCGTATCAGAATATAAAACGATGGGAAATTGTATTGAGAACCAACCCAGCATGATAAGTGTGACCTGTGTTGCCACAGCAACTCTCAGGTATATGATAATCGGATGGGTAAATAAATAAAAGATGAGCGGGCAGACCAGCAAGACCATGCTCATCGCAATAACACTGGGCACAGAAGCAATAAACTCTGCAAACAAATGATGACCCTGCCACTCTGCCACCACAAAAACCAGGAACCCAATGACCATGGTAGCCAGTAAAAATATTTTTGCCAGCTTACCATAGCGTTGCTGTTCGACGTGATATTGTGCCTCCCCGATCAGGAACACAGATGCGATATATCCAAATAGTGATGTCGTAAACAGACCCATCATAAAACAAAATGCATTGAACCATGGGGCGATAAAACCTGCATAAAAATTCTCCGGCGCTCCTGGAGATATTCTGCCGAGGATCATAGCACCAAGGATCACCCCCAAAAAGAAGGGCGTGACAAAACTGGACACTTTAAAAAATACTGAGTAGTACTTGTGAGCCCCAACATGCGGATCATCATAATGTCGAAATGTAAATGATGTGCCTCGTAGCACAATGCCAATCAAAACGATCATCAATGGAATATGTAACGTTGTACTGATCGTTGAATAGATCTTTGGAAACCCGGTGAATAAAATCACGATTGCCAGGATCAGCCAAACATGATTTGCTTCCCAGACTGGTGCAATTGATTTAGAAATAGTCTTCTCTCCTTTGCTGCCAGCAAATAATTCAACAATACCCGCACCAAAATCTGCTCCACCTAATATCGCATAGAGAATAAATGAAATGGCAAGTACGAGGATGATCAGGGTCAGCATATGAAATCAATCGGGGTTGACTGCTGATGGATAATGTGTGGTGATCCCTGCTATCTGCCTCCGCATTATCCACACTAAGATGACAGACAACATCACATACAAAAACAAGATCGTGTAAAATGAGTATTGCAAACCTGGCATCGTGGAGACTGCATCCTTAGTTTTCATGACACCATAGATGATCCATGGTTGACGGCCCACTTCTGTTACGACCCACCCTGCTTCAACAGCTATGAAACCCATGGGTGTCAATATTGCGATGAATGTCAGCCACCACTTCTTTTGAAATACATGTTTGCCCCAGATGCGAAATGCAAAAAAGAGCAATCCGGCCAATGCCAATATCATGCCCAATCCTACCATTACCTGGAAGGCAATGTGTGGTATTAAAACAGGTGGTCTTTCATCTTCGGGAAATTGATCCAACCCGATCACCTCTGCATCAAAATCGCCGTGCGCTAAAAAGCCCAAAAATCCAGGGAGATGAATGGCATAATCTACTCTTTCTTCTTTATTATTTGGGATACCTCCGATCACCAGGTCTGCAGGTTTGCTTGTTTTATATAAAGCTTCCATGGCGGCCAGTTTCGCAGGTTGTCTCTCTGCAATGTCTTTAGCAGCGTAGTCACCACTTACAGGTTGAAGTAATGCTGCAACAGCACCAAACGACAACGCCATTTTTACGGCAGCCTGGTGAAACTGAATATTCCTGTTTTTTAGTAAAAGGAATGCATGCACGCCGGCTACTGCAAATGCGGTGGCAACAAACGCAGCCAGTGTCATATGTAATGCCTGCGAAAACCAGGCATCATTGAACATCGCAGCCACAGGATCGATGTTGGAAGCCTTGCCATTTTCCCAGGTAAATCCGGCAGGACTGTTCATCCATGCATTAGCAGATACGACGAAAATACCTGACATCACACCGGAGATACCCACTACAATTCCTGATGTCCAATGGACCCATTTATTAAGCTTGTTCCAGCCATATAAGAAAACGCCAAGTGCTATCGCCTCCACAAAGAACGCTGTCCCTTCCCATGAAAAGGGCATGCCAATGATAGCACCCGCGTGCTCCATAAAACCGGGAAAGAGCAGTCCTAATTCAAATGATAGTACAGTACCTGATACGGCACCTACTGCAAAAAAGATGGCCACACCTTTGGCCCAGGCCTTGGCAATATCGAGGTAGACCTGTTTGTTCGTGCGCAGCCATTTCCATTCACTGAATGCCATCAGGATTGGCATGGTCATGCCAATACATGCGAAAATAATATGAAAGCCTAATGATACAGCCATTTGCAAACGCGCCGCCATCAGGTCTTCCATGGATTAGTTGCTTTCTATAACGCCCGACAATATAAGGAACAAGGTGGAGGAAAATGAAACAGCCAATTTCTAATTCAGTGAATACCTGATCAATGAATGTTCGTCACCCATCGATGAAGTTGTCATGATCAGACCGACCGATTTTGCATAATAGTATTGTGTAAAAAAATTCGTGCTGATCACATTTCCATTCATGTTGATCTTGCTTTCAGCTTCCAGCACGATGACATCATCATACGTAGTGCTATCCACTATTTTGCTGATGCCCATTTCCTTTACAGTAAATGCCATAATACTATTCAGGCCATTAGCAATGAATGTAGCTTCCCAGGTGTCTCCTTTTTTTAGATCATCCCGTAGCCATGTCTGGTAATTGCCCGGAGCCATAAGCTCGTTATACACAACGCCATTCTCCACTTTCACTTTTACCGGATCGGGCGCCATGCTGGATTTCATAGTGGCTACGTTGCCATCAATGCTTACAACTTCATTTGTATAGAGGGTTCCGTCTTTTAAACGGTATTCCCAGGTATTGCCATTGGCGAGGGGATAATATTTAAACATGATCACAGATATTTAGGGTTGAAGGATAAACAGATATTTTATGAATTGAAGAATATAAAACTGTGATGCAAAAATATTCCGCCAGTATTGATCGAAAACGATATTTTATTATATGGCAATTACTATTGAGTAAAAGGTCATTATGTCCTGATGACGGATAACTTGTCATAGCGATATAAATTACAAAAGCCATCCCGAAAGAGATGGCTTTTGTATTCACCTTCTGTTTTTAGTAAACAGAAGTTATTTACTTATTCTTATTGTCTTGGGCGCAATTCAACCCTGCGGTTTAATGTCCGGCCATCTGCCGTTTCATTGGTCGCAATAGGCACTTCTTCGCCAAAACCGATCGCAGTCAATCGACTTGCAGCAACACCATTTTTAATTAATTCTGCCACCACCGCATCTGCGCGTCTGTGACTTAATTTATGGTTGCTTTCATCGGAACCAACATTATCGGTATGACCTCGGACTTCAATTTTGAAATCTTTAAAGTCAGCACTGTTGATGAGCTTAGCACCTTCTTTTAGATCGTTCTTAGCTTTCGCAGTGAGATCAGCTTTACCAGTTACAAACTGTATCATCTTAGCATTGAAAACCGCATTTTCTACTATAGGACATCCATCATTAGATGCCGGGCCCTTAAAGTCAGGGCATAAATCTTTATCATCCGGAACACCATCATTATCCCTGTCAGGATTCGGACATCCGTCAAATTGAGCTAAACCTGCCACAGTAGGACATTTATCATTTTCATCATTCACACCATCCTTATCTGTGTCAGGAATAGGGCAACCATCATATTTTGCAAGACCGGCTACTGTTGGACATTTATCCATCTCATCATTTACCGTATCTCCGTCTGTATCAGGTATCGGGCAGCCATTGTATTTAACCACACCTACTACATTAATACATTTATCCACTTCATCATTCACACCATCTTTATCAGTATCCGGAATCGGGCATCCATCATATTTTGAAATACCCGCAATGGCAGGACATTTATCGTCAGCATCTGTGATACCGTCACCATCTGTGTCAGGGCAACCCTGGAAAGAAGCTAAACCTGAAACCAAAGGACATGCGTCATCCTTGTCAGGAATACCATCCGCATCAGAGTCAGCAGGGATAACATCTCCGAAAAGTCTCAGCTTAAATCCAAACTGGAAATTCGAATTATAATATTCGAGATCATCACCCGGGTCACGAGCATCCAGATCTGAAAGACCATGCGTGTAACGACCATATATCGAAATAACTTCCCGAGGAAATAATTCAATACCAAGGCTCAGACCAAGTGAGGTTGATTCAAAATCATCCTTTACACGTGGAGATGGAACCCTGTGTAATTTGTGAAGGATGTCAAACTGAGGACCTACACTGAAAGCAAGGTCATCGATAACATGCAATTTTAATAGCACAGGAATGGAAATGTAGCTGATCCGACCGTTAGGAAGAAGGACATCTGCTTCCAGATCTTCATAATCGTACAGGGAATACATTACCTGTGGTTCAATGGAAAGGGCATGTCCGATCGGGAGGTTTACCCATGCACCTGCGGACCATCCGAATTCGTATCCGAAGCGGATATTATCAGGGTTGTCACCCGCAATACGTAAACCGGAATAATTCACTGCTCCGAGCAAGCCACCTGAAACGGTGTAGCGGTCGTGGAGCATAGATTGGGAGAAACTGGCGGTGGACAGGGCGAAAAAAGCCACCAGGAAGAGTAAATGTTTCATGAGTCTTTTGGTTTGTATGAATAGAATTGATTTTCGCATGTTTTGAGCTTAAATCTGTTTTAACAGAGGTTGATATATCTGATTACAGTATCAAATAAGGTCTCTTATCTATCCGAAACAGCATACTGGCAGTAAGGTTTTAGATTTATTTAACATTTACGCTACAATAGCAAAATATTGAAGGCCCGGAGGGTATTGGGGTCTTAATATTGAACCAGAACCACCTATTACTTACCGCTTTGGTAAAATGGGAAAGGGTGCGGGATTGGGCATCCGCAATGGTTCGTATTTCTCCGAATTTAAGATTTGATTGATCAGGCGATAAACATTTAGACTTATTGATTGGGATCTAAAGTTTCAACGCCCGCAAAATCCTCACCTCACCTTTATCCATTATCCGTAAAAAATACACACCCGGATCCAATGCTAAATTATTGATGTCGGTTCGGCCACCGTTATTTTCAATTTTCTGCCATCCTATAATTGATCCTGCAGTATTGATGATTTCGATACTCATATCGCTTTCCAACCCCGGACCTTCAACCGTCCATATATCGGCGGATGGATTCGGATACAGTTTTAATCCACCCGTAATATCCACCTCTGATGTGGAAGTAGTTACTTCGTATGTACCCGCTCTGAATTTTACCGTTCCGCTTGCATTGTCTTCCCATACCACAAATACATTTCCATCACGGACTGAAATATCTGCATTGATCGTTCTCTCAAGATCTACGGTGTCATACACGGCCGGCAACCCTCTTGAAAGATCATTTGTAAAAAGTAACACCAATTCATCGTTATTATTGACAACCTGCTTCCACACCACGCCAAGGGCATTTCCATCTCCGGAGATACGAGGAAAATTTTGTAAAGCAATATTATCATCGTCTGCAAGAGGTGTTCCACCTGTGGAAGATAAACCGGTCAGAGAGGTACGACTGACGTAGACCCTGCTTTTCCCATTGGCTCCGCTCATAAATACTGAATACAATGTGTCACCCAGGACAACTCCATCCGGACCCGATGCAGGACATGCATGGATCGTCCAGTTCTGCTGATCAATATTCATCCCTTCATTAAAAGTATCACCGCCATCGGTTGAAAATCCGGCCCATGTATCACGCACATGATTATTATTATCCCTGTACAACATGGCAACAGTATCGCCGGATGCTACAATTGATCCGGGGCAACAATCACAAGCTTCCGAGGCGCCGCCACTCCACTCGCTCGCAAGCACATCCGGGGAGAAAATATTGCCATAATCGTCAGACCTGGTGACAACCCAACGTGCATCACCAAAAGATGAATTGAATTTCATAAAAGCAACAATCGGGTTACCACTTGCATCCGTAGTTACTGTGGGAAACCGGGATAAATCATTGCCGAGCTGCTCTACTTTGACAGGATTGGAAAACGTAATACCACCATCATATGAATGGACACACCATGAAACGCCTTCATCCTCCGGTGTCTCCTTAAATACCGCATACACAGTATCACCATGGGCAGTAATGTCCGGACCCATCCAACCCGCTCCTGCAACCTTCAGCGATCCGGGATGCAATAATCTGGGCGCTTCAAATGCAGTTCCATTCCATCGGGTAAACATCGCACGGCTTGCATTATACCAAAGGATCAGGGGATCACCAGATGCGTCTGTCACGATCCTTGGATGCATATTACCACTGCTGGCAGGGGCTGCATCCATAGGAGCATTCCAGCTAATCTGGGTAAAGGCACAGATATGAATACATATAAAAGCGGTTGAGAGTATCAATTTCTTCATACTGCGAAAATAGTAAAGAATATCTGCCTGCTTACTGCAACCCTGTGAAATGGATGAGCACGGATCCAAAAAATATTACTGCTAATTTCTCTAATTGACGCCAATTGAAAATACAATTGATCGAATTCTCATTTTAAACGAAGCGATCGTCGCGTCTTTGCGTGATGCTTTCTTTGCGACCTCCGCGTCTTTGCGTGACCTTTTTATTTATATTTCATCAACCTGAGGCTGATGAGGATGACAAGGATTGTGACACCTACATCAGCGGCAATTGCAAGCACAAGATTACTATACCCCAGGAAGGCAAGTGTAATGAAGATGAGCTTGACCAGGATTGCACCTATCGTATTAAACCTGATAGTATTGATTGTAGCTCGCCCTAACCGTACAAGAAATGGGATCAGGGACAGCTTATCATTCATGAGTGCAATATTGGAAGTTTCTATGGCTGTGCCACTGCCGGCGGCACCCATGGCGATGCCAACACTTGACTGAGCTAAAGCGGGTGCATCGTTTATCCCATCCCCAACCATGGCTACATGCTGATATTGCTGCAACAATTCTTTCATCCTGTTCGCTTTGTCTTCGGGAAGTAATCCGCCAAAGACTTTTTTAATTCCAACCACTTCTGCTACATATTGAGCAGCATTGTCATGGTCACCTGTGAGCATAACCGGCTCTATACCGAGATTCCTGAGTTGTGTGATTGCTGTTTTACTATCCTCTTTAATTTCATCGGTCAATCCGATAATTCCTGCTACCCCATCACCAAAGCTGATCACCACACTCGTTTTACCTTCCTTCGACAATCGCTCCACAATAGCCTCAGCTTCTTTTGTGATCGGCTGGTGTTCACGGATATAATCAAGCTTGCCAACCAGGATGGTTTCATCTTCACAGACAAGACATTCAGCCTGTGCGCCCTTTCCCATGATGCTTTGGAATTTGTGGACTTCATGTGGTGTAAATCCTTCTTTCCGGCTCGCAACTACGATGGCCTCTGCCAATGGATGTTCGGAAAATAATTCTGCTCCTGCAGCACATGCCAGGAGCTCTTCCTTATCCCTGACATTAAGTGGAATAATATCAGATACAATTGGCTTTCCAAATGTGATGGTTCTCGTTTTGTCAATGGCCACGGCGCGAATGCGTGCCATGGTTTCAATATACTTTCCACCCTTGACTAATGCACCTTTCGAAGAAGCATTTCCGATCGCTGCATAGATAGCCACAGGTGTAGAAATAACTAAAGCACATGGACAGGCAATCACTAATAATGTAATCGCCTGCAACAACCATTGATCGGTATCTCCCTGAAAGAATACTACAGGGATTACAAAAACACCAATGGCCAGCAGAATGATGACGGGTGTGTATATTTTTGAAAATTTCTGTATAAACTTTTGTGTCTCCGATTTATTTGCCTGCGCTTCAAAGGTGAGTCGCACGATTTGAGAAAATGTGGTGTCTTTGGATAAACGCGTTGTTTCTATTTCGAGATAGCCATGCTTGTTTAATGTGCCTGCAAATACAAAATCTCCTTCATGCTTATCCTGTGGAATGGGCTCACCCGTAATGGCAGCTTCATCTACTGCAGTTTCTCCCAGCGCAATTTTTCCATCAAGCGGTATCATCTCGCCTGGCTTTACCAGGATCACTTCTCCAACTTCCACTTTATCAATGATCCTTTCGCCGCCATTTTTCATGATGGCAACTTTAGGTGATTTATTGACCAGTTCATTCAAGGCAGTTTTGCTATTGATGATACCGATTTCTTCAAGTCGCTCACTCAGGACATAGAGGACAATAACAACAGCAGCTTCAGGGTATTCGCCGAGATAAAAAGCTGCCATCACGGCGATGGTCATTAATAATGTGATGCTGCTAAATTTCAACTTCACCAGTGCCTTTAATCCCTGCCACAATACTTCATGCCCGATCAGGAGAATAAAAATGCCAAATACAAATGGCGCATATGGCATGGGGATGTTGATCTGCATAATAGACAGTACCTCCAGCACCAGCACGATCGAAACACATGAAAGGAGGAACAGAAATTTTTTATCCCGGAAGGGCAAAGTCATGACGGGGAATCTGGTTATGTATTGTATACAACCAGTAAGTTACGGGTTACCCTCCTCCTTACTAGGAATTTTTGATTTTTGATTTTTGATTTTTGATTTAACACTTTTACCTATTACCTCCCGATAGATAACGGTATACCACTTGTACTGAATACTAATACCCTATTCCAAAGACATCGGATTCACTATAATTCTTGCTATTTTAGAGCCTATGAAGTATATATTCACCCTGTTCTACCTATGCATCGGATTATCCCTTGCCGCACAAATGCCCAAACCACGCATCTACTGTGGAAACGAGATATTATCAGATATGATGCGGAATCAGTATCCGGAATGGAAGCGTGCAGTTGACCACGCTTTTGAAGATGCGAAATCTGCAACCGGGGTAAGGAGTGATGAGCCATTAACTATCAAAGTTGTGATTCATGTCGTTTGGAATCAACCGGAAGAAAATCTGCACGACAGTATCATCTATGACCAGGTGGATGTATTGAATGAAGATTACAACCGGCAGAATGCGGATACAGTAAACCTGCGAGAGATATTTCAAAATGAAGCTGGCAACCCGAATATCCAATTTGAAGTAGCGGCCATTGTCCGGGTGCAGACAAGCGAAATTTTTTCGGTTGACATTTTAGGTGGTAGCTTATTGCCAGAACTAAAAAACACGGAAGACGGCGGCAGTGATGCGTGGGATCCCACATCATATCTTAATATCTGGATCTGCAAGATCCAGCCCATTACAATTTTCGGATTGGAGGTAGGTCAAATATTAGGTTTTGCATTCCCTCCTGCCGGTCTGAAACATTGGCCTGAGGGCGTTGCTGCACCTACACCAGGTGAAGATGGAGTTGCTCTTGATTACAGGATCGTTGGGCGCAATAATCCAAACTCTATCACACGTCCTGACGGAACCGGCGAAGAGTTAGTTGTGCGTGGTCGTTCGGCTTCTCATGAAGTAGGTCACTATCTGGGTTTACGCCACATCTGGGGCGATGGAGGTACGTTGGGTCCAAACGATTGCCTGCAAAGTGATGGTATTGATGACACGCCGTTTGCAGATGCTCAGTCGGCATTTGATTGCGACAAAACAAAGAATAGTTGTTCCCAGATTGAAACACACTACCAGGAAAATGTTCCTGACATGGTTGAAAACTACATGGACTATGCGAGCGAAGATTGTATGAATATGTTTACGAACGGGCAGGCTTCACTGATGCGCAATGTATTGACAGGTCCCAGAAGTGGGTTACTTGAGAAAGTGTCTTCGGTAAAACCTGTTGCCGAATATTTTGACCTCACTATTTCACCAAATCCGGTGGATAATATTTTGAAAATATCATTAGCTGGAATAGATGCCAATGATGTCGTAATTACCCTTTATAATCTGCAGGGAAAAATAACCTCAGTAAGTCTAAACAAACAAGACATTGCACGATTGGAAGAGATCTCCATAAATGTGGATGGATTTGCCCCGGGTATCTATTTTTTGGAGATGAAGACAGGTGATAAGGCAGGTGTGGCGAAGGTGATGATAAAGTAGAAACTCTTACAATTATTATTGATCTTTCCACAGCTCTGAGATATATGCCAGGTGATATTTTTCACCCAATGCAACATAGGCAGGCTTGCTGGCCGTAACCTCTTCTTTCATAGTGGCTGATAAAAGATGCGGTAAGTCATACCTGGATAATCTGCCTTGTTCCTCAAGAATGAAAAAATGGGAATTGTCATTTCCAAACCATACAGGCTTTGCCATGTCTTCATTGAGTGACCAGGAATGTAATTGCTGATCTCCATGCAATAAGATGGCTTTTCCATTGGCCGTCCGTGCCAATACATATTTGGCATCATTAGAAAATGTTGCATCAATCACTTTCAGGTCTCCTGATAAAAGAGTCCATTCATCATTGGCGCCTGATATCTGAAAAAGCCGTCCCGATTCATCCCAGAAAATCAGGTTACCCGGATCATTGTATTCCATTCCGATGATGATCCTGTCACTCCTGTACGTTTTCACAGACTGATCGCTCAGGATCGATATGACAGTGTCAGAACTTATCAGCAATGATGACGGACCGATGATCTTAAAATCTTTTGCTGTTGCCAGAAATGGAATATCTTTTAATTCGCGGCTTTCAGGCGACCATTTTAATATCTCGCCATTGGCATCCAAACCGAATATTTCTGGTTTGTCAAAACGAACAGCAGCCGAACGGAAATAATTTTCATCTGTTTGAGATAATACTTGCCCTTCCGCACCATAGTAAATTAATACACCCTCAGAAGTTCGTGCAACAAATCCACCTGTGGCAGGAACTGGTTCAAGCTGGTAAACATTGCCGCGACCTGATTCAATAACTTTTTCTTCTTTTTGTGCGAGATCGTAGATTACAATCTTATCATCCCTTCCTCCAGTCATCAGCTTTTTGCTGTCTGGTGAAAAAGAGATTGCTGAAACAGGTTCTGAATGAAAGCGATGGTTAGCATAAATGGAACCATCCGTATTATAAATTTTTAATTCGGGAGCGTAGGATGAGATAACAAAATAATTGTCATTGGGGGCGATGTGAACATCCCAATTACTTTGCTCATCGAGTGGAAGAGAAATTACATCCTTTCCAGGCTGAAGAATAGAAAGTTTATTTTTTTCAAGAATGATGAATCCATTTCCGGAGTTGAATGGGATTACTTTTGAAATGGTGGAGGTGTTACTCTTCCAGAGTGTGTCTGTATGCAGATAGGATGCTTCGCAGAATGTAGCGTAAGCAGCACCACGTACTTCCAACGGTGCCAGTTGATATCCTGCATATGCCAGCAATAATGCTTCATCCGGATCTTTTCCTTTCAGCAATAGATTTTGGGCTAAGGATGACATGAGGAGGGCTTCAGCTTTTCGGGCATAGACAGAGGCGACATGGAGGGCGCTGTCTTTGAGGTCGCGTTCACGAAGGGCTTCGGCGGTTGCGTTAAGTGCGCGCAATTCATTAGCCCTTGCCAGTTTTTCTGAAGCCTCCGCTGCTCCTTTGGCTCTTTCCAACTCACTCAATACGCGCTGGATCCGATCCTGCAATGCAGGATAGCCTTCCAGGTAATCGCAGCTAAATGCGGAAAAATATTGTTTGATAGCAACACCGTAATCCTTATCACGTAATGCATCATCACCACGTTTTACCTGGGAAGTATAACAATCAGGCGGCTGTGCATTTAGCGTCAACTGGAGCGCGAAGAATATGAAAATGATCAGGATTATGTTTTTCATTAAAATGTGGTGGTAAGTTTTAAGGATGAAGCAATAGATCCATCGGGATTAAAAGTCCTTTCAAAGCCAAGATCTACATTTGGATCACAGAATTTTTTATACGTTTTTTGTTTGCTGCGAATTGACAACCACCGGTATGTAAATAAAACTGCATCGGCGGTTAAAACAACGAGGCCAACATTTGTCCAGTCTTTAGATTGTTTGTGCAGCTTGCGTACTCTGTCGTAATCTGGTTTTGCATCTGCAGATGAAAATCCTTCAACCCATTTGGTTGTATAGGCATCATACACATCATCCCGCTGTGTTCTATATATTTGACCAATCACGAGTGCACTTACACCTCCAGCCGCAATTGCATAATGTGGCCATTGATCCCTGATCGTGTATGATGGCATTTCTTTCGTACAATCAACATTTGCGAGGAGGGATCGTGAGATGACCAATTTATATTTTCGATTCGGCTCCAATACATCCTCAAGTGCGTCCTGCCATATCAATTTTGATGAGCGGAGATCTGCAGGATCAGGAACCGTCCGTGTTTTATATTCAAGGGGAATTATTCTATTTCCTCCCTCATCCATGATATATTCAAACTGCACCAATTTGGAATCCTTCACAATATTTTTGTCAGCGAGGCCATATTGGATTTCGAGGTCTCCCCCGATGAGTTGAATAGACCTGATTTCTGAGAATCTTCCTGAAGATGGAAGTTGATCCACATTCAGTCGAAGGTTTCGTCCTTCAGCGATCATTTCAAATGGAATTGTATCCAGGCGTTGATTGACGATGTAAAGAACCTGTGCTTGAATTGAAATAGGCATGCATGCTAACAGGATAAATCCGAAACCGATTATGCAAAGTGCTTTTTCCATAGCCCTATTTATTATTGGGTGTGTACTCCCATAAATCTTTGTACGTCCCACTGCTATTTCTTCCGGTGCCCAAATAACCTCTGTCATTAGGTAATGAAAATCCAATCGCATAATCTCTGGCTCCCCCCGGAAAGGATGTAACCTGTTTAAATTGATCTGGCGGTGTGAATTCCCAGACATCATTCAGATAGCCATCGTATTGACTGTACCCGGTTACAATATAAGCTGAATGATTTACGGTAAAAGCTACTGCTTCAGAACGACCGCTGCCTGGAAAAAACCCTATAAACTCCCAGTTACTCATGAATTCATTAGATGTATCTGGTGGAATAAACTTCCAAAGATCACGTGCTTCCTGGCCGCCTTCTGTGACGCCGCCAAGCACATATCCGACATCATCTATCTGGAATGCGACTGCATCCTTTCTTCCAAAGTCAGCTAAGCCATTGGGAAGCATGACTTGAAGATCCTCCAGCTCTACAAATTGTTCGGTAGTTGGATCAAATTCATAAAAATCCTTTAATAACGTATCTCCCAATCGTCCTAAACCTATGTATGCTTTATTGTGAATCGTAAACGCTACAGCATCTGTACGGGCACTCACATTCCCCGTATTTACAGTTTCCCATTCACCTTGATTGACATTCAGTTTATAAAAATCACCCCAGGGAACTTGTCCTACTCTTAACTCGCCAAAACCATAATATATATTCTGGCCGATGGCAAACGAAATTCCGTTTACCATAAGGTTAGGTATTGCTTTATTAAGTGATTGCCATTCCTGTGTCAGGTTATAATTGACATAGATATCATTAAAACCACTGCTGCATTGTTCTTTACAACCCATGAATACATACGCACTATTTCCAACCGTAACTGCAGAAGCTTTTTGAACAGGAAATTGAAATGGAGTAATTCTTTTCCAGCCATCTTTCGTAATGATCACACCTGTGTTCCTGCTGTAGTAAATGGTATCATCCGTTTGAATCCACGCCCGGTAATAATATGTACTCAGCAAATCAAGATTTGTAATTAATGTATCAGGCAGATTTGATTCGAGATTGATAGGTCCCATGGGAAGTACAAATGTTTCAACTTGTCCCAGGGTAGGAACTGGTTCGCTTTTTGAAAAAATATAGCCATGTTGCAGATTGCGTTGCAACTGATCAATACCAGAGACAGTCCCGGATAAGATTGCCTGGTCATTTACAGCAATTACCGTGTCTTTGACCAGTAATGTGATATCGAATGAAAATGTCTTAATCGACCCCAGGACCTTCCTGGTCTCAGGGATATTTTCATTTGAAAATTCTGCAAAAGCCTGATAGTAGTAAGTCTGATCAAGCAATAGATTTTCAAGTAATACTGAAAAAGTATCCTGAGTTAGAACCATACTATCAATTTTAGATTTGGATTGGCCAATCAACAGGCTATCATAAGAATTTGACCAATAAAATCCTCTTCGTAAAAGTGTACTTACATCCATCCCGTCAACCCTCCCTTTCAACCTGACAGTACCAATATTATAATCCAGTTCTATTACTTCTGTTGTGACTCCGGGAAAATCAAGTGGATCAGGTTCATTACAACCATACATAAGAATGAGAATACAAACTACTATTCCCTTCCATAGAATTTCACAGGAACGATGTTCATTTAATGAGCTCAATGGACGATAATTTTTTGTGGATAATGATTAAATCCAGATGTCAGCGTGAGCAGGTACGTTCCGGGAGGATACCTTCGAAGTTCCTCTATCTCTAAATGACCTGATGCTCCCTGGCATTTTCCACTTCCGATATTTTGACCTGCAAGAGTTGTTATTTCCCATTCAAATTCTGTAAATGGTAAATTCGTCCAAAACAGGTTTATAATTCCCTCAGTTGGATTTGGAAATGCTGTCAACTTTCCTGAACCGATATTCAGTACTGACACAATAAGTTCAATGCATGATATATCAAGAACACAATGTCTCGAATCTTCGATTGTAACACTATAACATCCTGCACCCAGATTTGTGACTATCGAGTCACCTGTTACTGGATTTCCCCCTGAATCGGTCCATCTAAAAGTATAGGGACGGGTCCCACCGGTCACCTGCACACTGATCTCACCTTGATTCATACCAAAGGTTGGATGCGTAACTGTGATCACGTAGGTGATTTCTTCAGTGGATTCCGTAAGCGTGTATGAACTTTCCTGTATACATCCATTCATATCCGTTACAGTGACTTCATATGTACCGGCTGCAAGATTAGAATTGACAGTTGTTTGACTATTATTAGACCACTGCACGGATTGTGGAAATGAACCATCAAGTGCAGTAACTGTGAGTTGTCCATCAGCATCCCCATGACATGTAATAGATACATCCTCAGAAATTGTCCAGGTAGTTGTATCAAATACATAGACCACGATGGTGTCCCAATCAAAACAATTATCGAGTGATGCCTGAAGGATATATGTTTCTAATCCATTCGGAGAAACAAAAATGGATGAGGTAGTTTCCCCTGAACCCCATACGTACTGATATGCCGGATTATTTTCCGTACCAATCATGACTGAATCACCGGGACATATAGCTTCATCAGCTCCCGCATCGACGGAAGGAACAGGATTGACAAAAACATCGACCGAAAAAGTGTCCGCGGCAAAACAACTACTCTCTGTAACTGTCACAACGAATGACCTGTTCTGTTCAGCAACAAATGAAAGTGTTTGGGATGTTGCTCCATTGTCCCAGTTGAATATGAAGAAAGAATCCAGGCCATTCACGACATCGGCAGTCAGGTTGATTTGTTCACCGGTACAGAAAGTATGATTGGGTTGGCCGGATACAAACTGGACTTCGGGTTTGATACAGGTTCCGTTTTGAGAAATATGAAATTTTCTTTCAAATGGTGGATTTGTCCGATAGCGTATCAGGATATCACCTTCTCTGACTAACTGGGATAAATTTGGTGAAATAGCGAAGGTCACTTCAGACTTATAAGGCTGGGATGTTATTGCATACCAATCTGCGGGAGGAAACTCTTCTACCGTAAAGGCCACATTTGTTTTTACAAAAAACTTGGCCGTATTGGCGATAGAAGAAAGTTCTTTGAAGGGTGGAGTTACTTCGATCGGATGTTGATCCAGGCTGGAAAGCGAATTCGCATATGATTTGCCTTCATTTTCAAATAGCCCTTTTGCCGTAATAACCGTCCCGTTTAAATCAGAATAATTAACTGTGAGTGGCACATATACATGATCACCGCCGATACTTGGTGATAAGACTGACAGAAGAATACTATCACCCGGGAGATAGGCACATTTATCACCATCACCTATCGAATCCTGTGGCAATGAAAAAAGGATGATGTCACCCTGATCCCACACTCTCGAGTATACGAAATGCTGATCTTCGCCTTCTATAAATCCAGCATTGATATATGCGCCCGGCTTAATAAACTCTGATAAGTTTGCAGGAACGCGTACTTCATGGATCTGAGCTTGTTGTGCTTCCACCGGGCAATCAAGGTCACC
>JANPKZ010000139.1:0-15104 GCA_031426295.1 Saprospiraceae bacterium | reverse complement strand
GAGCGCTCAGCAATAAGCAAAATGCACATGTCAGTGTGTAAAATAATTTCATACGTAATCTTTTGACGTTAAAAGTACTTTTGTAAAACAGCCTTGCAGGGACAGGGGGTGGTGGCCTCAGGTCTGATCTCACATATCGCGGCAAATGTAAGAAAATCCGGTGTTCGGTGTTCGGTACTCGGTGTTCGGTATTAGGTATTCGGTATTCGGTGTTCAGTATTCAGTATTCAGTTTATGGTAAGTGGTCAATATGGTAAGTGATAAAAATGGTAAGTGGTAAAATTGGTATAATGTAAATACCAATACAGAACACATTTTTTACAGAATACATTTTTTACCGAATGGATTCGACAAGCTCACCAAAAGTACCGAATACCGAATACATTTTTTACCGAATACCGAATACTCTTTTTACTGAATACCGAATACTCTTTTTACTGAATACCGAATACTCTTTTTACCGAATACCGAATACTCTTTTTACCGAATACCGAATACTGAATACTTTTTTTACTGAATACTTTTTTACTGAATACTGAATACCGAATACTTTTTTTTACTGAATTACAGAATACAGAATACCCTAACGAAAGAACTATTTCCTGCCAGCCTCCAACAATATCGTATGCTGAGCACCGTAAGTTTTTGCAATGTTATCAGTGACAAAAGTGGTCTCAGTATCACCGTAGGCAACGATACGTTGATTGATCAGGATGACCTGGTCGAAATATCCACGTACCGTTGCAAGATCGTGATGTACGACAAGAAGTGTTTTGCCTTGTAATGACAGCTTGCGGAGCACACGAATTATATGTTCTTCTGTAGTGATATCCACACCGACAAACGGCTCGTCAAGCAATAATATATCTGCTTCCTGGCATAAAGCACGAGCCAGGAAAACACGTTGTTGCTGACCTCCTGATAATGCGCCTATCTGCCGGGATGAAAGATCGAGGATCGATAATTCTTCCATGGCCTCATCAGCTTTCTTGTGGTCATTCGCATCCATGCGTTGCCAGATTGTCTTGGCAGGATATCGTCCCATGAGGACGACATCTTTTACAGTAGCAGGAAAGGTCCAGTCCACCTCATCTTTTTGCGGAACATACGCCATACGTCTCCTGTTGTCGGAAACATCTTTTCCAAAAATTTTTACTACACCTGAATTCGGTTCGATGATGCCGAGGATTGCCTTGAACAAAGTGGACTTACCTGCGCCATTAGGTCCCAGCACGCCAATGACTTTTCCTTCCTGGATCTGGAGATACACATTGGTCAGTACACGTTTTTTATCATACGAGACTGAAAGACCTTCAACCGCAATCGGATGGATCATGTTGTCTTGGTTCGTTTCCGGAGAAGCCACATTAATAAGATTCCTGCCAGGAAGACAACACCTAAAATGATAAACCATTTAGATGTGCTTTTAGATGTGTTGGCGTCATCTGACGTTTCGCTAGATGTACCTAACAGACCGTTCACAATTACATCTGTATTCTGACGAATCATATTAATGTATGTATCTGCTGGACTATCCTTATCGCCGAGTGAGTCACTGTACAATTTTCCACCAATCTTAATTTTATTATCTGCAGCTACCTGTTCGAGTAATTTCGGATTGATGGTGCTTTCTATAAAGACCACCGGTATTTGATTTTTTTGAATGATCTCATTCAGCCTGATGAGGTCCGAAGTGCGTACGTCTGCATCAGTGGAAGTACCCAATACGGATTCTAATCGTACACCATACCGATTTCCATAATAATGAAAAGAGTCATGGCTTGTGATCAGGATACGTTTGGTGGTGTCAACCAGAGCCATGCGTTCGCGTATGTATAGATCCAGTTCCTCGAGCTGCTTGACGTATGCTGCGAAATTGGCATTAATCTTTTCAGCGTGTTCTGGAAGAATTACCCTGATCGCGTTCCTGATATTTTGTGCATAGACCATACCATTGAGAGGGTCCATCCATGCATGAGGATCTGTGGCATTCTGGTGTTTTTCGCTGACGATAGGACCGACACCTTCGGTAATGGTTACTACTGTTGCTTTGGTTCCACTGTTTTTGATGAGTTCAGAGATCCATCCTTCGAATGTAAATCCGTTTTGGAGGATGACATCTGCTTTTACGATTAACTGGACGTCACCGGGTGTGGGTTCATAGATGTGTGGATCACCGCCAATCGGAACTATGGTTGCAGTTTCGATCAGGTCTCCTCCGATGTTGGCCGCGATATCAGAAAACATCGAAGCGGTTGAAACGATCAATGGTTTTTTACTATCCGTTTGAGCCTGTATCGAAGTGAAGGATACACTACAAATGCTGAAAAGGCTGATAGAGGCGAATGTTTTAAAAGAGATCATATGAAGTTAGATGAGTTTTATATAAATGTTTTGTGCGACTTTGCCTGTGAGATTCAATTGTTTTTCCTCGATGGAAACAAGGATCGTCTGATCATATGCATCTGTTCCGTTCATCGTGATGTGTGTACCTAAATTGACGCCCTTTTCTGTGAGATGTCTCAGGAAAGATGGATCAGATTCGCGGACTGCGATGACGATGCCTTCCTGATCTGGTTTCAGATCAGATAATGGGAGCTGCGATCTGAGCGTGTACTTGCCCTGGGCATTTGGGATCGGGTCACCATGCGGATCAAACTTTGGAAAACCGAGAAATGAATCGAGTTTTTCTATCAGCAGATCAGATTGGATATGTTCAAGCTCCTCGGCGATCTCGTGGACTTCATCCCAAGTCATGCCAAGGGATTGAACGAGAAACACTTCCCATAGACGGTGTTTCCTGATTAGCATGGTGGCAATCCTGGTACCTTGATCTGTGAGTGATGCCCCTTTGTAGCGCTGATATACGATAAATTCTTTTTCAGCGAGTTTCTTTAGCATGTCGGTTACAGAAGCTGCTGAGGTTTCCAGGTGGGCGGCGATTGCATTGGTGCTGACCATCATGTCGGGTGGCGAGGAGAGCCGGAGGATAGCTTTCAGGTAATTTTCTTCTGCATATGTAAGACCCATGGTGCAAAGAAATGAAATTATTAGATAAAACGAAAATAAAATTTAGTCTAAACTAAATTGTAATTTTGAAATCGGGTTTAATACAACTTAAACATCTGATTTACAATAAGTTATGACAGTGTGGCATACCTAGGTGTGCCACACTGTCATAAGTTATTCATTATCAGCATGTTGAAGGGTAAATTCAAGCCATTTTTTACTCAGAAACTTTACTCTTCACCACTGCGATATCACCGTCATCCTGGACATACAAAACCGAAACCGCCGCGCAAAACATGAAAACTCCACTCATCACAAGCGCATAAATGGCATTGTCTGCATAGATGCTATGCACGATGGGTCCACCGAAAATACCGTTGACGATCTGAGGAAACGTGATGAAGAAATTGAATATCCCCATGTATACACCCATTTTGCCGGCCGGGATACTACCTGCAAGAATTGCATAGGGCATTGCCAGGATGCTGGCCCAGGCGATCCCCACACCTACCATAGAGAGGATCAACATATTGGGGTCTTTGACAAAAAATATGGAGATCAAACCTGCAGCACCACACAATAGTGATAAAGCATGTGTCAGTTTGCGGCCTATTTTTTTTGCAATGGAAGGAAGAAACAACGCATAGATCGCACTCACCAGATTATACACACCAAAAATGATCCCTACCCAGTTTCCTGCTTTTCGGAAGGTATCACTTGATGTATCCTCGATAGGTAATTGATAGATATGATGGGCGATCGCAGGGGTTGTAAATACCCACATGCCGAATAACGCAAACCAGCTAAAAAATTGAACTAAACCCAATTGCCGCATCGTACGTGGCATGTTTTTAAAATCCGTAATGATCTGGCGCATACCAGCGGATTCATTTTTTGCTACACCATGATATTCAGCATATTCTTTCGGTGGATATTCTTTTGCAAAAATGATCGTGACCATGATGGCGCCAAAAAATACAGCCGCACCTATATAGAATGCATAGATCACATTATCCGCTACCTGGCCTGCAGGTGCCGATGCTGAAACATCCAGCCAATTCGCCAGGATCCACGGCGCCCAACTTCCAAGCACAGCTCCGATCCCAATCAAAAATGTCTGAATGGAAAATCCCAACGTACGCTGCTTGTCCGGAAGATTATCAGCCACCAAAGCACGGAAAGGTTCCATCGCTACATTGATACTCGCATCCATAATCATCAGCATACCTGCTCCAATAAGCAAGGCAGATTTGGCTGACAGGAACGCACCTGAATTCGGCATCAGGACAAGAGCAATACAACATAAGATGGTTCCCACCAGGAAATATGGTTTCCGTCTCCCCAGCTTTGTCCACGTCTTGTCACTGAAATGACCAATGATCGGCTGGACGATCATCCCTGTGATTGGCGCTACCAGCCAGAACCAACTCAGATGATGTACATCCGCTCCAAAGTTTTGCAGGATCCCGGAAGCATTACTGTTTTGTAATGCAAATCCAAACTGAATGCCCAGGAAGCCGAAGCTCATGTTCCAGATCTGCCAGAAGGACAATGTTGGTTTATTCTTCATAGAGGAGTAAGATAGTGAGAGCGTGAGAAAGTGAGAGACGTGAGCATATAAGAGACGCGATAATATAAGACTGCATTCTGAGTTTAATGAATGAAATGTACATTTTATTTTTCTCACTTCTCTCACTCTCCCACTTCTCTCACACTCTCTGACTTTTCTCTACATTCGTACATTAAATCCATAACAAATGCGTATAATTCTTTTCGTCTTATTGGTTACGGTGTCTGGCATTATGTCTGCACAAAATGTGATGTCTCCCGAACTCCTTTGGTCTCTTGGAAGGGTCACAGGTATTGGAGTAACTGACGATGGTAAACATGCCATCTATTCCGTCAGCATCCCGGATGTCGAAGCGAATTCATCCAGCCGGAAAATGTACCGAATCCCTGTGGATGGTGGAAAAGCAGAAGTCATAACATCCAATCCCCTCAGGGACAAGAACATTTCCCCTAATGGCAAATGGATGTTATCCCACCAAGAAGTTAAAGTCAAAAAAATACTGGGCATTGACCTGTATCCGGACCTAAAAAAATCCAATGCGTATGTGTTTGATGACATAGCCTTGCGCCATTGGGATACCTGGGAAGAAGGCGCATTCGATCACGTTTTCCTTTCTACACTTGTCAATGGTGAACCTAAGGATGAAATCGATCTGATGGCAGGCGAACCTTATGACAGCCCACAAAAACCTTTCGGTGGAGATGAAGACTATGTATGGAATCCGGATGGCAAACATGTGCTGTATGTCACCAAGAAAAAATTTGGAAAAGAGTACGCCATCAGTACCAACACAGATATTTATGAATATGATATCACAACAAAAACAACGAAAAATCTGACTGAAGGCAGGATGGGGTATGACATTAATCCTGCTTATACTACAAGCGGACAACTTGCCTATCTCAGTATGGCCCGCGACGGGTATGAGTCAGATAAACAGGACATTGTCGTATATGCAAATGGAAAACACATAAATCTGACAGCACATCGAGATGAAATCCATGTGGACGCATTCCGATGGACGAATGATGGAAAACGAATTCATTTTACAGCTCCAATTAATGGCACTGTGCAATTATTTGAAATCGCAGAATTTACCGGTGGAACCACATTGCCTGAAATTCGACAGGTGACGACAGGTGATTTTGATATCACCGGCATTGTTGGAGAGACTGGCAATTCACTTGTGGTGTCGCGTACCGATATGAATCATGCAGCTGAATTGTACACAGTTAATATTGCCAGTGGTACCATGAAGCAATTGACCCATGTCAATGATGAGACGTATGACAAATTGTCCATGGTCAGGACAGAACGCAAATGGGTAAAAACTACAGACAATAAGAACATGCTTGTGTGGGTAATTTATCCTCCTGATTTTGATCCGTCTAAAAAATATCCAACGCTTCTGTATTGCCAGGGTGGCCCGCAATCACCCCTCACACAATTTTATTCCTTCCGTTGGAATTTTCAGTTAATGGCTTCACAAGGATACATCGTCGTAGCACCAAATCGTCGTGGCATGCAGGGTCATGGTACAGAATGGAATGAAGAGATCAGCAAAGATCATGGCGGCCAGGTGATGAAAGATTATCTATCTGCCATCGATGCAGTCAGCAAAGAATCGTATGTTGATAAATCAAAACTTGGTTGCGTTGGTGCCAGTTATGGTGGCTATTCTGCATTTATCTTAGCAGGTATGCACGAAGGACGATTCAATTCCTTCATCGCACATGATGGTATTTTTGATATGCGCAGTATGTATGGTACAACAGAAGAACTGTGGTTTGTAGATTGGGATTGGGGAGGAAATTATTGGGATAAGAAAAATAAGGCCGCACAAAAGTCCTACAAGAAGTTTAATCCCATCAATCACGTCAATAAGTGGGATACACCCATTATGATCATCCAGGGTGGTAAAGATTACCGTGTACCGATTGAGCAAGGCCTTCAGGCCTTCCAGGCAGCTAAGCTCAAAGGATTAGAAGCGAAGTTGCTCTACCTCCCGGAAGAAAATCATTGGGTCTTAAGTCCGCAAAATGCCATGGTCTGGCAACGCGAGTTTTATAAATGGCTCGATGAAACGCTTGAGGTCAACCGAACAACACCACCAAGAAGTTAAACGGCAATTTGTTTATTGTTTGACGATCTGTCTTGATACTGCATTTTTCCCATCGACCTGCACGTTGACAATGTATTGTCCTGCAGGTAATGAGTGTGTGGAAAAATTCATACTTGCCTTACCCGGATAATTGGCCGGACCATGGAATAATGTTTTGATCACATTGCCATTAAGATCCAACAATACTACATGAAATTGACCTCCATCAGGATTGTCGATTTCAATCTCTACGTAGTCATCAGTTGGATTTGGATAGGAAGATATTTTTGTATTGTTAACAGGATTATGTGTAGCCACATTTTCTTCTTCCCGCGCGAGCTTTGCAATCCATGCTTCATTCACATTGCCAGGTCTGCCATACGACATCGATACCCAGAGGCTTCCGGGCTGATGATACAGCCTTTGAATTCCTACATAATCACCCCAACGTTCGATCGGACCTGTCAGCATATCAACTGATCGCTGCCCTTCTATCACAGTAACAAAATCGCTGTACTGTCCGGTACCATCCGTGTAGATAGCTGAACCTCCCGGATGACGTGTTGCTGACGCATGACTCATGACAATGATGGCATCATTTTCCGCAGGTGAGCTGCCTGTCCATACAATACCGGGATAGCCCAGGTAATCCGTTGGATGACCAATGATATGACCCTTAGCAGTCTGAAACGGATCATCTGTAAGTAAGCTGCCATGAAATACGCCGGATCTTCCTGTATTAAAATCCATTGTATTGCTTACCCATTGGATCTGTCCATTTACTTCAAATGCATCAAGAATTCGTGCATCATTTGTATCCAATGAATCCCGTGTCTGCACAGCATATGGTGGTACGCCATAAGGCTGATCCAATAATCGGTATTCGATCGTTAATTCAGCATTCGGATCATCCTGCTCACCTGTAAGGTGAAGTAAGAAGACAGTATCATTTGTCAAATCAAAATTTCTGTCCGACATGAGATATAAATCATTCGATAGATTCTCATCTGCATTTCGCACCGGGCAAATATTTCTTAAGAGGCGTCCATTATATGTGACATCGGTCCACACCCGGCGACTTAGCGCTTCACCATTGTAACCGCTTTGTTTATTGATCTGATGTATTTGCGTTCCGTAAAAACCTGCCTGCCAGGTACTATCGGAATGTACAGCATTATATGTCAGGAAAAATTCATTCTCGGTAATGGCAATCATCGGATAATCTGCAAATGTATTATCATCATTCAGGCAACCATCCAGTGCATATATATTCCAGGCCCCTTTTGGATCATTTGTCTGGCTGAATGCAATGACAATCTGGGTGTCAGAGCAATCACTTCCATTGATCAATACAAGAATGAACCGATCAGCAGTTGGATCATAAATGACACGCGGATCAAAAAAACGCGTTGATAATCCAACAGACTGAAAAAACAGGTCGAGCTTATACGAACCAAGCCACAACCCTGTATTGTTCGTCACAAGCATATGTGTGTTGATCGCCGAAATAACTTTTTCATCCTGGCTCACAGCGAGGTGGTTGTCCAGGGGTGTATGTGTAATGATATTATTTCCCGAAAAAGAAGACAGGATCTGAGGAGGTGGAACTGAGCCGCGCGTAGATACTTTAGCTCCTTCCCTGATAGGTGTGGCAGCCTGTGCTGCATACTTCCGTTTTTTCAAAAATGCACGCATAGCTTCTTTGCCGGAAGGGTGGGGTGCCTCTTCATACTGGATCGTGAAAGCAAACGGGTCATGAAATGGTGCCATCTCGACCTGTGCCCGCAATGGGTCTGAATACATAGTAGAAGTGATCTGACCTTCAAGGTTTTGTGCCATTGTACCACTGATCAATACCGCCAGGGCGATTCTTACGTATGCACTCCAACTGCTGTTCATTGCTTTCACATTTTAGGAAAAAGAAGGCTAAAATACTGAATTGTTAGGATGGCGGGATTCCATACACAACCGAATTCCGCCACAGGCTAACCTAAGTCTGGCAATCGCTCATCTGCCATTCGTCGTGTCAGACGGAAATTCAACATTTGAGTATTAAAACCCATTCGAATGAAAAATTTACTATTACTGGGACTTATTTTATGTACTTCTGTGCAATTTGGATTTGCACAAAATGTGGGAATCGGGACAGAAAATCCTGAAGCAGTTCTCGATATAAACGGAGATGTCATCTTTCGTCCTGTCAATATCATAATCACAGACACTGCAAACTATGTACTTGACATCAATACAAATAGGTTTTCCTTCTATCGAATTACCGGACCCTTGAATGATTTTCACATTGCCGGTATTTCCGGAGGTATGGATGGTCGTGTCATCACATTGATCAACCGAAGTAATTATATAATGGAGCTACGCCACCAGAATCCGGAAACAGTTCCTGAAACGCAAATCAATACGAGCACACTCGAAAGTGTTTTTATTGAAGATCAGGGGCTGGTGAGCATGTACTATGATTCCGGTGTGCACAAGTGGGTTGTCATGAATATTGCAAAAGCGGTGCACACAGTAATGGGATGGGATACCAGTGGTACTAATGTTTTTTACAATAATAATGTAGGTATAGGTACAAGCACACCGATATCACCCCTTACCATACAAACCGAAGTCAATGAGGTCGGTTTCTCGCAGGTGAATCCAGATAATAGTACGATTCTTTCAAGTGAGCTGACTGATGTGGGGGCATCTATTGGTACAACCACTGAAAATGTATTTAGTCTGAATGCGGGAACAAATGGCAAATTACATGTGTTGCCGGACGGAAGAGTTGTGATAGGTGCGGATTCAGATCCCTCAAGCTTTGCAGGGGGAAACGGTTCTTCACGTATGACTGCCATTGAAGCAAAACTGACGCTGGAGACACCGATTAACAGCATTGGATGGCTTCATGTAGGCGGGGCTGACTCGATTATTGTACAGGAAGGTATCGGAGGTGTTTCTGCCTCAATGGGTACGGTCACAAATCACACATTCCGTCTTAATAGCTTCAACCAGGGACGACTCCATATTTATCCGGATGGTAATGTTGTCATCGGAGCGAATGCAAATGGTCCTTCAGGAAAATTGACGGTTCATACGCCCAACAATACAAATGGAATTGCTCAAGTGGGCGGTGAAGGGCAAGTATTAGCGATGCGAATAGGAGGGTCTTCAGGTTCGATTGGAACATGGACTCCTCATATCATGCGTATTGTGGCGAATGGACAGGCTGCTATTAATATTGATCCGTTCGGTAGTGTCGCGATCGGGTTACCGGATCCTTTGCCTGGCTATAAATTGTCTGTCAATGGAAACATTAAAGCAAAAGAATTGGTGATCGAAACACTGGGCTGGCCTGACTATGTATTTAGCCAGAACTATGATCTAAGTTCACTTAGTGAAATAAAAGATTTTATCAGCCAACATCATCATCTTCCTAATATCCCATCTGCTACAGAAATTGAAACACAGGGATTATCCATAGGGGATATGCAAAAGAGAATGATGGAAAAGATTGAAGAGTTGACATTACACGTCATCGCATTAAATGAACGCATTTTGGAGCTCGAAAAGAATCAGCAATCACACAAAAATCATTAACGTCATGAAAGCATGCTTACGATTATTGGTTGTGGTTGCTTTTTATTTCACATTACATGGAGTTGTTTCTGCTCAGGGTTTCCAAAAAATACTTTCTACAAAATCAGATACAAATAATTTCCGTGAAATCGCCAGACAGGTGGATATGTACTATGACACTGCTATGGGAATGAACAGGAGTGGATATAAACAATGGAAGCGTTGGGAATGGTTTGCCAGTCATCACCTGGATGAAAATGGTAACCTTGAAAATTATGTTGAAAAAAACATGCAGGCGGTTGAGGAACTGAATAAAAATATGCCTTCCGCTACCAGGTCTACATCGGGTGACTGGTTTCAGCTTGGACATTCCATTGCAGGACCTGAAGCCAAACAGGGCAGGGTCAACAGTATCGCTTTCGATCCTGTCAATGGATCAATCATATATGCTGCAACTGCTGCCGGTGGTATCTGGAAGAGTTTCAACAATGGAGATTTTTGGATTAATCTCACCACTGATTTACCTATTTTAGGCATCGCCGATATTGTGGTAAGTCCGGCACCCAATAATCATATTGTCTATGCATTGACAGGCGATATTGTGGGCTCTGCAAATGTCTATGTTCATAGCAGTATTGGTGTGATTAAATCTTATGATAGTGGAAATACATGGGAGCGCACTGGATTGACTGTACCATTATCAAATCAGTGGACCGGATTCAAATTGTTGATGCATCCCAATAATCCAAATTTTTTGCTGGCTGCAATGTCTGATGGAATTCGTCGCACGACCGACGGTGGAGCTACATGGTTTAATATCGCTCCGATCGCCAATGTGAATGACATGGAATTTAAACCCAGCGACCCCAACCAGCTTTATTTTACAACGCTTGGCTCCAGTACTTTTCGAACAATTAATCTGATGACAAATGTGATTTCATCAACCTTTGTTAATACTGATATTGCTGTAGACCGGATGGAAATCGCAGTTACGCCAGATAATGGAAACGCAGTATATCTTCTGGCAGGACCGGGATATTTATTTTTTGGTGCCAATCTTTTTAATGGACTTTTTTATTCCGGTAACAGTGGATCCACCTTCACAGAACGGAGTGTAAGTTGCAACAATAACGGAGATTTATTTAACAGTAGTGGAAGTCTCTCCTGGTATGCAAATTCCATCTATGTAGATCCCTTTGAAGAGAACTATGTGATTGTCGGTGGATTAAATCTTTTCAATTCAGTCAATGGCGGCGTAAACCTTAGCCAGATCACATTTAATTCTATTCATGCGGATCAGCACAATATCAAACGGAATCCCGTAAACGGCCAAATGTGGTTGTGTAATGATGGTGGAATTTATAGAAGCTTTGACAGTGGGAATACCTGGGAAAATAAAAGCAGTGGCCTTGTCATCACAGAATATTATCGGATCAGCGGTACGAATAATGTTACTGATCGATTGATCGGAGGTACACAGGATAACGGACATTTTCGAAGGGTTGGAAGCAATTTTGAATTTGTGATGGGGGGTGATGGGATGGATAATTATTTCAATTCTTCAGACAACAGTATCGTATACGCATCTTCTCAAAATGGTGGACTGGCAAGATCAACAAATTTCGGTGCGAGCTTTTCGGCTACGTCCTTACCTGCCGCAGGTAATGATAATATGTATACATGGATCACACCCTTTGTTCAGCATCCCCCCTTTGCAGGGAATACGGATGTTATATATGTTTATTCCAAAGCCGGAATATTAAGAAGTACAGATGGTGTAGATTGGGATACGATCGGGCTTGCAGGAGCAGGTCAGGCGGCCGGATCCTTGTGTCCTTCTATGGTCATCGGTAATAGCGGGGGTGTGACCAACCTGTATGTATCAAATGGAAATAATTTTTGGGTAAGTTCAAATTCATTGCAGGCAATACCCACCTGGCAAAATTTTCCACTTCCCATTGGGGCTAATGCTATCAGTGCCATGGCCGTAAATCCGGTGAATCGCAACGAAGTCTGGGTAGCCATCTCCGGATATACAGCAGGGACAAAGGTGTTCAGAACATTTAATGCAGGTGCAACATGGATCAACTTATCATTATCCCTTCCTAATACACCTGTGTATTCAATAGTATTTGCCAATGCAAATAACAGTCCATCCGGTGCTGTGTATGTGGGAACAGAAATCGGCATATTCTATACTGATGATGCCATCCCGGATTGGATTCCGTATTCCAACGGATTACCTCATGTGCCCATTACAGATCTGAGTGTTAATTATGTTACCAGTGAATTGAAAGCAGCCACATATGGACGCGGCATCTGGAGATCTGATCTCTATCAGCCTTGCCCATCACTGGTGTTGGTAGATTATGATATTGATGAAGGTCAATACAATTTTGAATCATCGAATCAAATCTATGCAAACCATTGGATCACAGGTGGATTGGGGGCACAGGTTCGTATGCGTGCCGGAAGTCAGATCAGGGTCCAGAATGGATTTAAAGCTTCTGCAGGGACAAGTGTAAAAATGTCCATTGGTAATTGTGGTACAGGTGTTTGGGGATTTAGTAGTAATTCGACGGAAGAATCAACTTCTGTTTCAAAACCCAATCTTCAAAAAGGGAAAGCGGTGAATTAAATACAAGGCACTATTGTGAACACTCATTTCTATTATCGAGTAACTTTAAACTATGCGCCATGTATTCGCCATCATGATCCTCATCGGGAATAGTTGTCTTACGGCGCAATTAAATGGTAAATTTACATTCAGACATCTTGACCAGTCACACGGACTATTGCATACTCGTGTCACAGGCATCCAGCAGGATGCAAAAGGATTTATCTGGATCCTGAATCAAAATGGTGTGCAACGATATGATGGTATCCGCTTCTTAAATTATACGGATTTCATTACGCATTCCACACTCGATGAAATGTCCAACGGAAGTCTTTACTATAATCGCGAAGAAAATCAGATCTGTGTGATTAAAAGGCGTTCTATGGAGAAAATGGATATCCGCACTAATAAATGGACATCTGTTTCAGTTAACGATCTCTTTAAAAAGGATCAGTCACACCCAAGTACCCTGTTTACAACGGAGGACAAATATTCTTTTCGTGTCAATAATCAGGCAATCGTTTATTACTCGGGTCAGAACGGTGAAGTACTTGACACACTGATCAATCAAGGAGCGGGAAAATATTATTCTCAAACATATACGTTTCAGGATTCCACAAACGGGAAATATTATTTTCATAACTACCTGAACATGTTAATTGCTGACCCCAAAAGCAATACTATTGAATCTTCCGGAAATGATCATCCCACGGATCCGTTATTAATACAATTGAAGGAAGCATTCGGGGATACAATTGCACTCAGATTCCTGATGAAGGATAGTGACCAAAACTTATGGCTCTCCACATGGAAACACTGGTTAATGCGATATGATGGAAAGTCACAAAAACTGCATATCTATTCCATAAAAGATATCAAAAAGCAGCAGGCAGATTCTCTTAGCGGAAATCTAACCTTATTAGTTACATCCATGTTTGAAGATCGTCAACATCACGTATGGTTCGGTACTGATCATGCAGGATTGTTAGTGTACAACCGGGAGACAGATGATTTTGACTTTATTACTTCTGATGTCAGAAGATCAGATGGTATTTCTTACAATTATAGCATCAACACTGTTTTTCAGGACCGTGATGATAATATCTGGGTTGGTACGGATAGGGGGATTAGTATCTTCAATCCCTACCGCAATCACTTTCAGTCCATTCGTCATATCGAAGGCAATCCTGCCTCCATTCCCCGAAATGATATTACTGACGTTATTGAAACCGGAGAAGGTGAAATATTAATTTCCACCTGGGGAGGCGGAATTGCTGTCTATGATCGAAACTGGAATTTTCAACGAAACATTCTTATTGATGGCGCAATAGCAAATAATCTGGTCTGGAGTTTTTTGAAGGCAGATGATGGTATGATTTGGATCGGTTGTCAGGCGGGTTATGTACAGCGATATGATCCGGTTAAAAAATCAATCACAACATTGCATCCCCCTGAATTGCGTTCCACAGTCATATGCATGGCAAAGGATTTGAATGGTAATATCCTTTTTGGATTACATAATGGGAAAATTGCTGTTTGGAATAAAGTTGAAAATAAATTTTATCCAGGCGAAGTTTCCAATAACGGGAACCGAAATAAAATGCGTGAAGTCCTGATGATGTATATCGACAAATCTAACAGGTGTTGGGCGACAACACCAATCGGCCTTAAGGAATATGATATTGCATCACAGACTTTCAAAGGGACATATTTTCCGTCGAACATTGATTCTAACATGACTATAACTGTAAATGGAGTAGAAGCTTTTGATGACTCCACATTACTGGTGAGCACTGTTTATCATGGACTATACCTGTTTCATAAGCAAACATCTGGTTTTACTGTTCCTGATAAACTATATCTGCCACCCCACACTTCAGCTTTTGCTGTCAAAGAGGACAAGTCCGGTAACTTTTGGATGACCACAAATTTCAGTCTCTATAAATTCAACCACGATTTATCATCGCAGGTTGTTTTTCATATGGATCGATCGATCCTTCAGGATGCCCTGGGATCTGTTAAATTTGTGGAGTTGAGCGATGGAAGATGGGTCACCTTATCATCTTCCGAGGTTCTCTGTTTTGATCCTGTAGGGTTACACCTGATGCCAGGTAAACAATCACGTGTGGCAATCAGTGGGTTTAAAGTTTTCGATCAGCGGATCAACATTGATTCAATTTTGGAGAGCAGGGCAGCTATTGTGCTTCCATATCACAACAACTTCCTTACGA
>JANPKZ010000138.1:0-24465 GCA_031426295.1 Saprospiraceae bacterium | reverse complement strand
CGCGATATGTGAGATCAGACCTGAGGCCACCACCCCCTGTCCCTGCAAGGCTGTTTTACAAAAGTACTTTTAACGTCAAAAGATTACGTATGAAATTATTTTACACACTGACATGTGCATTTTGCTTATTGCTGAGCGCTCCGATGATGGCTCAGACTGATATGATCTGGGACACGCACGGTGTTGGCTTTACTGTTCCGGACGATTTTGAAATTGAAACCAATAATGCGGATGAGTTTACGGCGGACAATGGTGCACTATTCCTGAGCATCCTGCCTATCCAGGACAAGACCATCACCGCTGATGACCTTGCGGATGCTGTGGATGAAATGGCAGCAGAACTGGATTATGATCGCATTCAGGAAGGCGATGCCATTGATATTGATGACTTTACAGGTTACTACATCAAAGGCAGAAAAGATGGAACAAATGCTGTTCTGATGGCTTTACTTGATAAAGAAAGCAGCACCAATCTGTTAGTCGTAATTGTTTACGCCGACGGTCAGGAAGATGAAGCCATTGATATAGCTTCCAGCTTTTATGCGTATGACTAATAAAGAATGATCTCAGTGAATGTTTAAAAGGCGCTTCGAAACAAGCGCCTTTTTTATGTATATGATGGAATAAATAAAAAAGGCGGTAAGGAGATTTTACTCCTTACCGCCAGTTGAATCAACCTCTTTTATTTTATTCCGCCTTCACAACCTGTAAAGTCTGGATCACTTTATTATCAACAGTCAATACAACAACGTACGTTCCTGGTTCTGAATCATTAGCATCCCAGTCCACCTGGTAACGACCAGCATCTTTGCGGCCATTCTCCAATGTGCGCACCAATCTGCCCTTCATATCAAACACAGTCACCTGCACATTACTTTTAGTTGCTAAATGATATTGAATTGTAGTAGTAGATACAAATGGATTTGGATAACCATTCGCTTCAGTATTATTCGCTACCTGAACTGCAACAGGAGACATGAATGCTACAGGTGTATTTAGATTTAAACCTGAAACCAATCCGGATGCATTAGCATCTACAACTGAACCACTGCATTTGCTGGTACCAGACCATGGCAACTGAACATATGGGAAAGAACCACGGAATGTCGTGTCATTCCTTTCAACACCAGTTGTGTAACCAAGTACATCCTGTAAATCCTGTGTAACCGGATTTGCACCACCTGCAGTGTAATCATCATACCACAAACCGATTGCTGCGAGTACAACACCAGCTACAGCCTGTAATTCTATCCGTGTAACATCATCCTCTAACCTTCTTCCGTTAGGAAATCCATCCATGTTTGGAATGAACTCAATGTTCGTATTCGCATACGCTGGATCGGTCAGACCGAGCACAGCAGCCCATACAAGTCCTAATGAACTAAAGGAAGCACTATTTCTATCAGTTGGAGGAACAGCCATATTCAATCGAAGCATATCTCCACCATTTGGAAGGAAATTGTTGATGAATGGTTTTCCAGCAGCTAATGGATCTCCGTTTTTACCTGTAGCCAATTGATATGGACGCATATTTGGAACACCTGTGTGGAATATTGGCCAGAGATCTACTGAACGCGGCTTACCTGCAGCAGGAAGTAATAATGTTCCAAATATGGCATCATCCAATGCAGTACCATTAAGTGCTGCATTTCCTTTCAATCCATATAAACCATTTCCTCCGTTACTAAAGTCAAATGATTGTAATGATGCTTTCTGAATGCGGAGTGGTGCAAATGCTGGCACTGCTCCTCCAAACTGCTCATCATCCATGTAAAGAGCTAACTCAGGATTGTAGAAATATTCGTTATGTCCAGGAATCGCATTGTAAGGAGTGTGGAAATTCCAAATGTCCTTTTGTCCGATTGGAATAATAGCTTCGTTAGTTAACGGCATACCGATACGTGAAATCTGTACCCATGCACCTACTTCTTCAACCATAGGCTTAGCAGGAAATGCGTTTTGATTGACACCCTGGAAAACTCTGATTTTTCTCCGGCTTGCTGAAGCCCAAACACCGATCACATAATTTGGATCAAGAATGTTTACAGCCTGGCTAACGTTTTTCTTGTCTTTTTGTAATGTTGAAATAGGTACCTGGATAGCAATAGCACTTGCATTATAACAAGCTAAACCATCGCGTGAAGGACCTGACTGACGAGGTGCATCACCTAAGTCAAAAATTCCGCCAAGATCAACAAAGAAAGGATCATCAACAGGACCCGCAAAGATTGTTTCACCAGTTGTAGCTGATTCGAATGAACTGGTGAAAAGGCTTTCATAAGATGGAGCTGCTAAACCTGCACCACCTTGGATTGAACGTGGACCAACATTATAAGGCGGAACTACTCCACCAGTCAAAATGGTTGAAAAGTTTTTTCCACCATTCATGCTTCTGTCAACCCTGTATGTTGTTTTCTGATTTTGTTTCCCTAACCGAATGTTGAAAAAAGTGGTAGGGTCTTCGTTTACAACTGTAAACGTAAAGCGATAGATGATATCATCACCATTTTTTACATTACCTAAACCTAAGGTAGTTGACGTGTTGATATTATTGTCAATGTGGATCTCATACCGGATCTCTTGTCCAAACGTGTAATAATTCGGACCACCATGAGGCAACTGCATTGGGATATACGTTGCAATAATAGTGATCATCTCAGGATTGTCAGGACTCCGGAATGCGTAAAGGTCTGTGTTATCTGCCAATGGATCATAGGCAATCATCGGGGCTTCCCGGTGACTTGACCCAAACAGTTGAAAAACCGGTGTCATCAACATGATCACAACGGTCAATCGCAATAAATGAAGCGTTGAATTTTTTTTCATTTCACTGAATTTTTTGGTTAACTAATTTTGAATGTAAAAAAGATTTAATACGAGTGCACCAGCATCGGCTGTGCACAATAGTAATGAGTCAGGAGATATTACCGGAAATAAGAAATATCTTCTGATTCATCCTAAATACGTAATGATGGGACGCTTTGGATTTAAAAATCCTGAGAAACTTTAAAGTTTATTAACAAATTTGCAACCGTTTACACTTTAAGGTTGAGTTGTTATATAATTCCAATATTGTGGTGGTGAGATTAGGATATGAGCGGAGAATATCCTGCAATCAAGGGAGTTAATGCAATTGATTCCATGAGGAAAGTCCTCCTATCCTTCTATCCTTCTGCTATGATGTTCAGAATGGTGCGGAAGGCCACAAATTTGCCTTCAAATGCCTCCTTGTGTTTTCTCTGCAATCCGGGGGCATGTTCCCTTTGATATATGTCGAACAGGTCCTGGTTCGGACATGAATACTGAATAGCGTATGTTGTCCCCTCTTCATCGTCATACCCTTCCAGATGTAGTAGTCTGAAAGATTTAAAACAAGCAGTCATCATCACTTCGGGGATATGATCATTTTGCATCCATTGGAGCCAATGTTCTTGTGAATCATTGGAGATTTTTACGGTGACGTTGTATATGAGCATTTTAAAGGCTAAGGCAGAGGCTAAGGTGGAGGAGGTTAAGGCTTTATCAATTTTGATTCAACAGATTTAATAATTCTCGGGCGCCATTCTTTCTTTCCTTTGCTCTGGTAAAACTAGGATGTTTTTCTGCTCGCTAATATACATTAAGCCGAAGGATACATAGAACGTTCAGGGCAGAAATCCAGATTTGCCTTTTGATTTCGCCTGTTTAAATTCGCAATATGCCCAAAAACGATAGAGTTTATTTCCTCTTTCCTCCGCCTAAGCCTTCGCCTAAACCTCAGCCTTAGCCTTAGCCTTTTTCCTTACTTTCACCCCATGAATTTTCAACTCTCAGAAGATCAACTCGCCGTACGACAGGCTGCAAGAGATTTTGCCCAGAAAGAGCTGCTGCCGGGTGTCATCGATAGGGATCGCGACATGATCTACCCGACAGACCAGGTACAGCAAATGTGCGAAATGGGGTTTATGGGTATGATGGTATCGCCAGATTATGGCGGCGGTGGTATGGACACTATGAGCTACGTTCTTGCATTGGAAGAAATTTCAAAAATTGATGCCAGTGCTTCGGTGATCATGTCTGTCAACAACTCACTCGTATGCTGGGGATTGGAGAAATATGCCAATGAAGAACAAAAGCAAAAATATCTGCCCAAACTCGCAAGTGGAGAATGGTTAGGTGCATTCTGTCTGTCAGAACCTGAAGCAGGAAGCGATGCTACCAGCCAACGTACGACCGCTGAAGACAAGGGAGATCATTACCTCGTCAATGGAACAAAAAACTGGATCACGAATGGAGGGAAATCATCTGTTCATCTCGTCATGGCCCAAAGTCATCTCGAACTGCAACATCGTGGAATTAATACACTGATCATTGAAAAATCATGGCCGGGTGTAGCGATTGGAGGCAAAGAAGATAAATTAGGAATACGAGCATCTGATACACACTCGATCATGTATAGTGATGTGAAAGTGCCTAAAGAAAACAGGATTGGAACTGATGGTTTTGGATTCAAATTCGCCATGACCACATTGGATGGAGGCAGAATTGGAATCGCTGCACAGGCATTAGGAATTGCAGCAGGTGCTTATGAACTGGCATTAAAATATGCTCAGGAACGAGAAGCTTTTGGCAAACCTATCATGCAACATCAGGCCATCGCATTTAAACTGGCCGATATGGCTACTGAAATCGAGGCCGCACGTCTCCTGGTCTATCGGGCTGCGCAGCTAAAGGATATGGGTCAGGATTACAGCACAGCGTCTGCTATGGCAAAATTATTTGCATCAGAAGTGGCTATGAGACATACTGTCGAAGCAGTACAGATCCATGGAGGATATGGGTATGTGAAAGAATATCATGTCGAACGTCTCATGCGTGATGCTAAAATCACGCAGATCTATGAAGGTACGAGTGAAATACAACGTCTTGTCATTTCTCGCTCCATCCTCAAAGGTGAATTATATCAGCCGATCCCATCGTTGATGCACGCCTGATATGAGAGGATCATTTCATGTCGCTACAGTGACAGGCATCCCCCTGAAAATTCACTGGAGTTTTGGTTTTCTGTTATTGTGGGTCGTGTACTCTAACAGCCGTGACGGCTATGATCCTGTTACAATCCTCATTGCTATTGGTAATGTCTTAAGTCTTGTCGTCTGTGTCATCCTGCATGAATTTGGACACGCGCTGGTAGCACGCAGGTTTGGAGTCAATACACACGATATCATTATGACCCCGATAGGAGGCATAGCACGTCTTGAAAGAATGCCTGACGGCAGAGGACAGGAGTTTTGGGTGGCATTGGCAGGACCGGCAGTCAATTTCGCAATCGCACTATTAATACTCATAGGATACGCAGTTGCAACGGATGAAAACATTCTGAATAGTTCTTTTTGGAATTTGGAAGGTTCGAGTCCGCCCTATTTTAAACTTCTACTTTTTACAAATACACTTCTTGGATTATTCAATCTGATACCGGCATTTCCGATGGATGGTGGTCGGATCTTACGAAGTCTATTGTCCTTGAAAATGAGCCGGGCAAAGGCAACTAAGATTGCTTCTTTTGCCGGACAGTTTATAGCAATCTGCATGTTTGTTACAGGGGTCATATTTGTGCAGCCGATCATGGCCCTGATCGGTGTGTTCATCTTTTTCACTGCGCGCCAGGAAAATCAGGTTCAGCAGCGGATCGAAAAAATGACAAAAACAACTGTCAGTGAATTGATGGAGCCTCTACAGCACCTATTGCACACAGGTATCAGAATATCCGATGCTATACGCCTGACAGAAAATAATCCTGCTGAAAGTTTTATTGTTTGGTCACGACCGGGTATACCTGCGGGCTATATCACACGTGAACAATTAAACCGGTTAACCAAACCAACTGGAGAAGATAATTTAATAGATGCCTTTATCATTCCGGCTCCGGCTGTTGTACCTCATGATACACCCATAGCGAATCTTATTGGATTCATGCAACAAAACAAGTTGCCGGTTGTGATTGTTTCGGAAAACAATCATTACACTGGAGTCGTACATTGGGAAAAACTCTCCGGGTATACTGACAGTTAATTAAAAAACGATCGTATTGGAATGTTGATGAAAGGCTATGGCTTGGTTACCATACATTTTGCTTTCACGGCTGCTGTGAGATCATCACTTTCGATGGTATACAGAAGAGCTCCATTGACACTCGTATCGAAGATCATTGTATACTGACCTTCCTTTCCGAGAGCCTGGATGATGTTGTCTACTTCCGTGAGGATCGGCTTGAGTAATTCTTCTCTTTTCTGGAGTATCTTAAACTGGATTTGCTGCTCTTCTTCACTGAGCGCCTGTTGTTCAGTACGCAACTCATTTTGCTTAGCTTCCATGGTCACCTGTGACATCACGCCTTTATTAGCATCTTCCATATACATGCGGTATTTATCCTGGAATGCTTTAGCCTTGATTTCAAAAGGTTCGAGTTGACTTTTTTGAAATGTTTCTAACTCGGCATTGGCCCCGGTCACTTTCGGATGGGCTTCAATGATCTGAGCGGAATTGATGTAACCAAATTTCTGAGCGTCAGCATGGTATGCAGACATAATAAGCCCTAAGGCAAATAAGCCAAATTTCAAATTCATGATGGATGGGTAAACAGGTTAGGCCTCTTTTTTACTTTCCTCGATCACTTTGCGGTCAGCTTCGCGCATGCCTTCTTTGATCTCAGTCTCGATATTACTGCGGGCACTGTTAAATTCACGGATCCCTTTGCCTAATCCACGCATCAGTTCCGGGATTTTCTTACCTCCAAATAGCAAAAGCACTACGAAGAGGATGATAAACCACTCTGAACCTCCTGGAAAACTTAAGAACAACAACGAATTCATTTTCAGAATATTTAGGTTTCCAAAGGTACATAAAAAAGGTACAGGGCAGGCGGAATAATGTGAATAGTCTCCCAATAATCAGGGCTTCAAGAAGCTGATAATTGCCTACTCTTCCTGACACGGCTGCAGAAAAATGCTTCTAAATATTGAAGGTGAAACAATATTATATTGGTAAAGAAGATTTTACAGATTGTAGTAATTACCATATGATCTTGTTTGCAGCGACCTTTCCAGCAACGATCAACACGATCTTGCCGAAAAATGAATAACGGCTCGCAGAAGGCAAGTAATCTCATATTTATGAATTGGGCGATCAGGATATTTAAAATTCCAGTTCAGATACCGATATCGACAGAGCTTTACTTCTAAGCGAAACAGAGTTGTACTTTAATCTCAGTAAGAAACATTTGTCAATAGATACCAGACCTGGATGGGCGGAAGTTGATCCAGGTTTTTTTTGCCGTATTTCATCGAAGAATAAAGGCGTTGGTTTTACTTTTTAGGTTGATTCAAAGGCAATTATCAGGGGACTTCTTGGAAATAAAAAACGGGATTATAGCACCCAAATCACTGGAGTGCATTGAACGTTTCCGCATTTCTTTTTCAGGCATTACCATTTCTATCAACATCCCTCCTCGAAAAGGTTGAATCCTGACAGTAATATCAAATGGTTTTGGGTGCATTTATTTTACCTTGCCCGCGATTGATGACTATGAAATCAAAAGGTCTTATCATACTGTTACTGGTGGCCGCGGGAGCATTCCTCTTTATCCCTTTTCTGGGAAAGGTGCATTTGTTTGATTGGGATGAGATCAATTTCGCCGAGATCTCTCGGGAGATGATCATCCTGGAAGATTATACCCGGGCATATGTTGACTTTAAGCCTTTTTGGGAAAAACCGCCTTTGTATTTTTGGTTACAAAGCACAGCCATGAAGGCTTTTGGTGTCAACGAATTTTCTGCCCGTTTTCCAAATGCCATCTGCGGGATATTTACGCTCTTGATTGTGTACCTGTGCGGCCGCAAATTGTACGATCATAAATTTGGATTGTTATGGGCCATGGCTTTCGCAGGCTCTTTATTTCCCAATATGTATTTCAAGACGGGGATTATTGATCCGTGGTTTAACCTTTTCATTTTCCTTTCTCTTTACTTTTTCATTTTTTATCATTGGCGGCGAAATCATCCGGAGAATATGTCATTGCAGAAATCACAATTGACATATGTGATTTTGTCCGGAGTTTTTATGGGAATGGCGATACTTACAAAAGGTCAGGTAGCACTGATGATCTTTGGATTGACTTCTGCAGTCTACTGGATACTGAACCGTTTCAAATTTTATTTTTCCTGGTGGCATGTCCTTGCGTACATCGGTGCATTTATGGTAGTGACGTTATTGTGGTATGGCTATGAGACGTTGAAAAATGGCACCTTGTTTATCCAGGAATTTATGCGATACCAGGTTCGACTTTTTACGACGCATGATGCAGGGCAAAAAGGCTTTTTTGGATATCACTATGTTGTCATCCTGTTAGGTTGTTTTCCTGCATCTGTGCTGGCCATCCAGTCATTTTTCAAAACGTCATCTGAAAAGATGCAGGATAAAGACTTTAAAAAATGGATGCTGATCCTGTTCTGGGTGGTAACGATCCTGTTTACTATTGTGAAGTCGCGAATCATTCATTATTCTTCCATGGCGTGGTTCCCGGTAACATTTCTTGCAGCTTATACATTGTACAAGGCCGACCTTAAACATCTGCGGATCAAATCGTATATACCGTATATACTTTTTTTCATTGGTGGAATAATTTCAGCGGCATTGATCGCCCTGCCGCTTTTTGCAAAAAATATCACCCAATGGATACCTCGTGTAAAAGATAAATTTGTTCAGGCCAACATGTCGGCAGATGTTCATTGGTCCGGATGGGAAAGTTTGATTGGGATCTTATTCCTGTTTATTATCCTTACGGGCGGCATTCAACTTATCAGAAAAGAATACATGAATTCTGCCTGGATATTGTATGGTGGCACTGCCATCGTAATATTCTTTGCCGCTATTATTATTGTTCCAAAAATAGAACAGTATTCACAGGGTGCTGCCATTGATTTTTTTGAAGATCGACAGGGAGAAGATTGTTATGTACGACCTCTGGGATATAAAACCTATGCGCATCTCTTCTACACACTGAAACAAAAACCCGAAAATGAAATGTCCTATGACCAGGAATGGCTTCTCACGGGCGATATTGATAAGCCTGTGTATTTCGTAACCAAGGTGGATCGGATCGAACGGTTTACGCAGTATACGGAACTGAAAGAATTATACCGGAAAAATGGATTCGTGTTTTTGAAACGGGAAGTGAGGGAATGAGCGGTGAGCGGGGAGCAAAGAGCAAAGAGCAAAGAGTAAAGAGTAAAGAGTAAAGAGCAAAGAGCAAAGCATACTTGGACTTTAGGAAGTCAATATAGATTTTACAATAATGAAACTACGTTTCAATTTAAAATCCAGAATCTAAAATCTAAAATCCATATTGTACTTCGTAATTGTCCGCTCTATTTTTTCCTGGAGAACATGCGCAAGACCTTACTGATGATTTGGTCATTGGATCCCAGCATACCTTTCAGACGCGTGTAGACAGCAATCATAAAATTATCGAGTTTCACCATCATCTGTTTATCCTTTTCTTCAGGACGCGCAACATAATGCGTCGAACGTTTTAAGGGATTGTCCTCAATCGTATAGTAGTACAATGCAATAGATCTGCGGTAGTGACCTTCCGGACATGTCATCGGATCTGGATGACCGTGATATGAATCCGGATCTGTATTGAAGATGACACACCGATTAAAGATCGGCAGGATCTGTTGTTCACAACCTTTCATCCCGCGATCCCATAATTCCAGTTTTCCACCCCAGGCGTCTTGCCAGTCTTTATTCAGGTAGACCAATAGATTTATTCTTCGTTGCCAGTTGCGGTGATGCGGATGCACTGTAAAATCAGCATGGATATTCAGATAACCTCCCCGTGTAGACTGGTGAATTCCACCACCTTCAAGCAAGTCGTCTTTCTGAAGATTTTTTATTCCCGTCAGTTCACTCAGCCAGGTGAGAAATTCAGGCGTGTTCAATTCGTGAATCGTTTTCTTGATCGATTCAGGCAGCAATTCAAGTTTATTTAAACCACGCTTTTTTTCATTAAAGTGGACATAATTAATCCATCCATCCGAACTGTTCAACTGATCAAATTCTTTGATGCAATCTTCCAGCACATCGGGGTTGAGAAAATTGTCAAGTGCGATATGGGGATATGGATGGGCTGCCTCGTACATAGCACTTAGTTCCGGGAGACGGCTCTTAAGTGCTTCGATATTAATGTTCTGCCGGGATGTAGCTAACATGGTAGGGGAAAAAGTGAGGGGTAAAGATAGCAGGGGATTGGGTAACCTACCATTCGGCGCCAAAATGGTACATTTAGCCCAACGCCAACCGGATGAGTCAAAAAAAACGCAAACCAACTGCGCCCACACACCAGGCACAACATCCTGCTTCTACGACGACAAAAAATAAAAGTGAGCTGTCTGCGTCTTCCGGTTTAATCCGTTTTGATAAAAAAGTATGGATCTACCTTGGGATCTGCACGTTGCTCTTTTTTTTGTTTGTTGCGCTCAAATGGCATAATGCATCCATCGGTAACTGGAATTTCTTTGCGAATGATGGCGGTGATCCGCAACGAGGCATACTGGCAGGCACACCACGTCCGATTCGCTCTGATGAATGGCAGGTGTATTCAGGTTTCATCTTATCCCAGAATACCAAAAATTTTCCGGTGATCAATGAAGCTCTTGGTGCAGGTGCTACTCCATTGGCGTTTAGTCTCCCCACGCATCACATTGTGAGTATGGTGAAGCCTGCTTTCTGGGGTTATTATTTTCTTGACATCGAACGGGCATTTTCCTGGCATTGGAACTTTAAAATCTTTCCTTTCCTGATCGTGTCGTTTCTCTTCCTGATGCTATTTACGAGAAATCATTTCCTGCTAAGCCTGATTGGCAGTTTGTGGTTGCTTTTATCTTCAGGTACTCAATGGTGGTCGATCTACACAGAATTATTTACTTATGGAATGCTCAGTGTAATCGCTGTCCTTTATGTACTGCTGGCAAATCGTCCACATAAAATCATAGTCGCCTCGGGTGTGCTGATTTTTTCTGCCTATTCCTACGCCATGATCTTATATCCTGCCTACCAGGTTCCGTTTGCATATTTTTTACTGGCCTCCATTACGGGATTTCTTTTGACCCGAAAAACAAAACTGTTATTCAATATAAAAAATCTTATCACCTGGCGAATAGGTGCATTCACCTTAAGCTTTACATTACTGGGTCTCCTTCTTGTACTCTTCTATCAGGAAACGAAAGAAACGATTTCGTTGCTATCCAATACTATATATCCGGGGAAGAGAAGTGAACTCGGTGGAGATTTTTCAATAGCGAAATTGTTTGCCGATAACTTTAGTTGGTTTATGGGTGAACAAAATTTTCCACCACAATGGGGAAACATTTGTGAATTGTCATCTTTCCTGATGTTATCTATAATTCCAATTTTTTATCTGCTGGCAGATTGGATCAGGACGAAAAAAACGGATCTCTTACTTCTATGCCTGCTCATTTTCCAGGTCGTCATGTTTATATGGATGGTCATCGGCTTTCCATCTTTCCTGGCGAAACTTACGTTCTTATCTGTCAGTCCATCAAACAGAGTGTTTTTTATCTTTGGTTTTACAAATGTTGTATTCACCATTATGTTTTTAGCCCAACAGCAAATCTCAATACTGAAAAATAATCTTGTGACCCAGATTGGATCCTTCGTTGTTATAGCAGCATTGTGGTATTTCATAAACTCTGCAGTGAATCAACATCTGGATATTTATTTTTCGGAATTTAAAATCATTATTGCAACATTGCTAATCTCCTCCCTAACCTGGCTCCTCCTCCAATTTCATAAAGATCGTGTATATCAAATTATGTTCTATTCGCTTTTATTAATCACTGTTGTCCCCAATATTGGTATTAACCCGCTCAGTGCTGGAATGGCACCTTATTTTGAAAATGAAACATACCAGGCAATATCAGACATTCGCAAGCAGGATCCGGATGCAGGATGGGCGGTTTTTGGAAATATCATAAACGCCAATTATGTCAAGTCCACAGGTGTCAATTGCTTCAATGGTGTACAGGTGGTGCCGCCATTTGAAAAAATGCACATTCTCGATCCGGAAATGAAATTTGACAGTGTGTACAACAGGTTTGCTCACATTGGGCTTACAACACTCATAGATGGAAAAGATTCTCTTGAATTTTCCCTGAAACAAAATGACATGTACATGATCCGGATGGATCCGTGCTCGCCGAAACTAACACAAATGGGTATAAAATATATTGTGTTTACCTACCAACCGCAGGATGTCGAAGTAGAATGTATGACAGGCATCATTGGATTACCGGGTCACGTGATCTATAAACGAAATGACCTATGAGGCTTGCCGTTGTTATACCCTGCTATAATGTCTCCCGTCATATTGAAAAGGTGGTCGAAGGGATTCCCGCAGATATACTTTGGATCATTCTGGTCAATGATGCATCCAGGGATGATACCGATACAATAATTCAATCCCTGGTACAAAAAGAAAAACGTATTGTCTATATCCGTCACGAAAATAATCTGGGTGTCGGTGGTGCTATGATTACAGGTTATCAAAAGGCTATCGAATTAGAAGCGGACATCACGATTAAAATTGATGGTGATGGACAAATGGATCCGGTATACATCAATGCATTGCTCAAACCTATTATTGATGGAAAAGCTGATGTCACGAAAGGCAATCGGTTTCGTGATCTGATCGCCTTGCGGCAGATGCCATTAGCAAGACGGATCGGAAACCTTGGACTCAGTTTTTTAATTAAAGCTGCATCCGGATACTGGAATATCTTCGATCCGACCAATGGCTATACAGCCATTAAAGATGACGTGTTAAAGAACATTGATTTCAAAAAAATACATAGCCGGTATTTTTTTGAATCCTCCATGCTGATTGAAATGTATCATGCCAGAGCAGTAGTACAGGATGTATCGATGAAAGCGCAGTATGGAGATGAGGTTTCAGGGCTTTCCGTGACCCGTACCTTATTTGAATTTCCGCCCAAACTTTTGGCAGCTTATGTCCGCCGTATTCTCTTAAAATATTTTTTATTTGAATTTAATATTGCTTCCGTATATATCCTTTTTGGCGTGCCTTTATTCCTGTTTGGAGCGATTTATGGTGGCGTCAATTATATAAAATATGGGACCAGTCATATTGAAGCTCCCACAGGCACCGTCGTGATACCAACATTACTGATCACGCTGGGCTTTCAATTACTATTGTCCGCTGCCAACTATGACATTGAAAATTATCCTAAAAAATGAGCGAAGCTGAAAACCTTTATTCCCATGAATATTTTGAATATCTCCAAAACCGTGGATCCGTTCGACGTTGGATCCGGACATTCTATCTACGGGATATCAAATCGTATTGTATCGGCAAATGTATTGACTTCGGTTGTGGTACTGGTGAATTATTAAAAATATTACCTGAAGGTTCGATTGGATTTGAAGTGAATGCCATAGCTACTGCATTTTGCAAGGCCAACGGACTTACCGTTGATGTGTACAATCCGGAAACAGATGATTACGCCTTTACCATGATTGCGGAAAATGTCTATTCAACATTTACCATGAACCATGTCCTGGAACATATAGATGATTCCCACATCGTCATGCGAAAAATATTCAGGAGTTGTCACAGGTTAGGTATCAGGCGTATTGTATTTACAGTACCTGGCATCGCAGGATATAAATCAGATGCTACGCACAGGACATTCATCAATGGCAAATACCTCGAAGCACATGACCTGATGAACGACCAGGATTATAAGCTTGTCAAATCGAAATATTTTCCAATTAATCATTCTCTTGCCGGGAAATATCTTACCCATAATGAATGGAGATTGATTTTTGACTTACAGACATGAGCGAACATTCATTTGTAGTCATGACATATAAAGATTCACCCTACCTGAAGGAGTGTATTGAATCTTTACGTGTCCAAACCGTGCCAAGCCATATTATACTTTCCACATCCACTCCTACAGAAAAACTTCGTGAAACTGCATTGCAGTATAATCTTCCGTTATCAATTAATAAATCCTGGACTGGTATGGCCAGTGACTGGAACTTCGGATTGATGCAGGCAAAAACGGAATATGTAACTCTTGCTCATCAGGATGACCTATATCTGCCAGAGTATACAGAACGATGCCTTGCTGCCGTAAAAAATATAAAGGATACACTCATCTGTTTCACAGATTATCATGAATTAGCTGGCGACGATTTACGGACAAACAATCGATTATTGCAAATTAAGCGCTTGATGCTTCATACCATGATGCCATTTAAATTCCATCTTCATACACGTTTCTGGAAAAAACGACTATTGTCGTTCGGATGTCCTATTGCAGCACCCACTATAATGTGCAGACGAGAAGCATTATCCGGATTTCAATTCTCTTCTGACTTTATGATCAATATTGATTGGGATGCCTGGTCGAGAATGGCCCAGATGAAGGGTTCCTTTGTTTATGTGCCCGAGCCATTAGTGATCCACCGTATTCATCAGGAATCGGCGACAACTATTGGCATTCAAGGTACACGACGACAGCAGGAAGATCTTACCATGTTTCGGAGATTCTGGCCTGCTGGAATTGCTACACTTCTGACGAAATTATACTCCAGAAGTTATAAGTCCAATGTATTGTAAGTATCTGGCCTCATAAATACATACCGCTTACTTCCAACCTCGTACTTAGTAGCTTATTTTCCTTTCATAGAAACTACACCCGCGACAAGGCATACAGCGGCTAATCCAAGAAAAATATATCCGGTTTGTTTGGCTCCTTCATCGTGTGCGGAGATCTTAATTCCAAGAATATTGACAGTACCACCGCTTTCGTCAAGCTTATTGATACCGAAAAAGCCAAAGACAAGTGCTGCGACAATAAGGATGATCCCAAGAGGACGTTTCATGATAGTTAGTTTTGGTTGATTGTAATGATTTCTAAATGTACAAATGATTCAGGTGATATCCTGATAACGAAAAAGGATTGGTCATAAATGACCAATCCTTCAAGCTTACTGTTCCATCTTTAAAGTGAATTCCTTATGTTATTGGAAAGCGGCAACATCACCGTTTTTAGCGGCACGTTGTAATTTTTTATTTGCTACGATTACCACTTCAACCCTTCGGTTCAACTGACGACCTTCTTCAGTCTCGTTAGTTGCGATAGGATCAGCTTCACCATAACCTGTAGTAGCAATCCTGGAGCCGGCTACACCCTGACCTGTAAGATACGTGTCAACTGCAGACGCTCTTTTTACAGAAAGACTCTGATTATATTCATCTGTACCTGTATTATCAGTGTGACCTAACACCTGAAGATCAGTATCATCATACTTTAGCAATGTTGGCGCCAGTTCATTCAGATTATCACGTGTTGAGCTTTTCAAAGCATACGAATCATGATCAAACAGGATTCCTGAATCAAATGTAATAAGGATACCTTCCCCTACACGTTCCACTTTTGCACCCTCAAGATCCTGACGGATTTTCGCTGCTTGTTTATCCATGTAATCACCGATGAGACCACCCGCTACACCACCAATGGCAGCTCCGAGGATGATGGCTACGGCTTTATTTTTTTTGCCCAATATGGCACCTGTTGCAGCACCTGCAGTAGCACCAATGACAGCTCCCTTGGTTCTGTTGCTTGTGTTACATGCTGGATGAATAAACACAGCCATAAGCATCACCAGGGCCAGGAAGATCGACTTTCTCATAAGGTTTGTTTTTAATTGTTAAAGAGATTCAAATAATTAGGGTGTCACGGAAATATTTCTCCGCATAGATCTTTTAGGATCTATTCTTACATAACATGTATAGGAAACGAAAGGTTTAGAATTTAGACCTTGCATCCCCACTACATGGGGTAAGATGTATGCATAATACCGGTTACTTTTCGTAAATTTCTACTGCATACACCAACAGATACATGGAAGGTATTCATTCTATTTCCAAAGAACCAGCAGGCGTATCACGTCAATTAGCGGCTATTATGTTTGCTGATATGGTCGGATATACTGCCCTTATGCAGGAAGATGAACAACTGGCCATTGTTTTAAAGGATCGTATGAGAGAAGTCATTGATAACCTCATTCCTCACCATCGTGGACGGATCGTTCAATATTATGGCGATGGTACATTGAGTATTTTTACCAGTGCAACGGAAGCTGTGAAATGTGCTACACGCATACAACTCGAATTGCAAAAAGATCCGAAAGTGTTCCTACGGATAGGCATCCATTCCGGGGATGTATGTATCGATACAGAAAGTATTTATGGTGATTGTGTAAATCTCGCTTCCCGTATTGAAGCTTTAGCTGTTCCGGGATCTGTTCTTATCTCTGACAAAGTATATGATGAGATCAAAAACCAAAATGCCATCACGTCACAGTTCCTTGGAAAATTTACCCTTAAAAATGTAAAACGACCCGTCGAGATCTATGCAATTACTGCTGATCATCTTGCATTGCCAACTGCAGGCCAGATGGGTGTAAAGTCGGGCAGTGATAAAAGTATTGCAGTTCTTCCTTTCCTCAACATGAGTGCGGATCCGGAAAATGAATACTTCTCTGATGGCATCTCGGAAGAAATTTTAAATGCGTTGACCCACGTGGACGGATTACAGGTTTGTTCGCGCAGTTCTTCATTTACATTCAAAGGAAAAAATAAAGATGTGCGCCAGGTTGGTCAAAAACTGGGCGTATCAGCTGTGCTGGAAGGCAGTGTGCGACGGTCAGGAAATAAAGTGCGTATCTCATGTCAGCTGATAAACACAGCGGATGGATATCGTATCTGGTCTGAAGTGTATGACGGCGAACTGGATGATATTTTTGTATTACAGGATGAGATCTCTCATAAAATCGTCAATCGTCTCAAAGAAAATTTTGCTCCTCCTTCTGCGAAGGAAGAAACGGTGAAGCTTCCAACACAAAATATTGAGGCATATAATCTGTATCTGAAAGGAAGGTTTCACTGGAATAAATCAAACCCGGAGGATATTGCAAAAGGTATAAAATCATTCGAAGAATCCATTCAACTTGACAAGGAGTTTCACCTCCCCTATTGTATGTTATCGTTTTGTTATTCTTTTATGGGCTCCTCAGGTTTATGTCCCAGGCAGGAGGCATTCAGCAAAGCAAAAGATTATACTCTTAAGGCTCTGGAGCTGAATCCCCAGCATGCTGAATCGTATTTGTCACTCGCAGCGATCCAGTTTTTCCAAAATTGGGATTTTAAATCCGCTGAGATTGCACTTCAGAAAGTGATTGACCTGGGTCTGAATACTTCTATGCTACATCAATTGCATGGTATGATCCTGATCGCCAATGGAAAATTTGACCTGGCCATTGAAAAGATGTCGCAGGCATTAAGCATGGACCCGCTTTCACTGCCGTTGATGAGTTACCTCGCCGATGCGCATGGATTTGCGCAGCGTTTTGATGAAGCGCTGGCTTTATATGACAAGATCATTGAACTGGACGCTACGTTTCGCAGGGCATTTGAAGGCAAAGGCTATATCTACATAGCGATGGGCGATTACGACAATGCTATAAAAAATCTAAAACATTATCAATCCCTGATCGGTCATCCGTTGAAAGGTCAAAGTGCGCTTGGTCATGCCTATGCTGCCGGTGGTTATACTGACGAAGCGAATGCATGTATTGCCAAAATGAAACAACGGCAACTCGAAGAACCAAATGTCAATTTTGATCTTGATTTTGCTTTCCTCTATTCAGGATTTAAAGATTTCGATAAAGTATTTTATCACCTCGATCGCACCTACGAGCAACGAATGGGTATCGCATGCACAGGTATCCTGTATTGCGTCCGCTATCCTATGTTGGGTGAGATGCGGAGCGATCCCCGGTTTGGCTTGCTGTTGAAGAAGATTGGCCTTGAGTAGTATGGTATTCGGTACTTGTGGTGAGCTTGTCGAATCCACTTGTGGTGAACTTGTCGAATCCACTTGTGGTGAGCTTGTCGAATCCACTTGTGGTGAGCTTGTCGAATCCACTTGTGGTGAGCTTGTCGAATCCACTTGTGGTGAGCTTGTCGAATCCATTCAGTAAAATGGGATATAAAAATGAGAGGTTTTGTGTTTCCACAAAACCTCTCATTTTTCCTCCGCCTCCGCCTTCGCCTTAGCCTCAGCCTTAGCCTTATTTAACTCTTGTGATTGATCGCCATCAAATCCTTCATGATGTGCAATGTTTCTTCGATGTATATATCCTTGCCTAGTGTTTCCATCCATGCCTGGTTCCGATTGATCTTAGATGAATCTGTCTGAATAGTAGCCAGATCAGGAACCAGATTTTTTACATAGATATCTTCTATAGTTCCAAATGCTTTTTTGAATGCCAGGGATTCTGCTTCGCGTTCGCGATCCAGTACTCTATATTCATCCAGTTGGAGTGGAACAAGCGTTTCATCACGCGTTTCTTTTATACGCAACGCGTTAGCAATTACCTTTTCAAACTGAGGCGATGCTTTGATCCGCATCTGGCTCTTATTCTTCAGGTCATTCATGCTGGTAAGCTTTACAATATCCTGGCTGTATGGAACAGGGCTGATCTCTGTCCACTCCATCGGGTAGTCAAGTTCTTTTTCTCCAGCATCAATGTATTGCTGATTGTCAGGAAGATTAATATCAGGAATCACACCTTTCAATTGGGTTGATCCACCATTGACACGATAGAATTTCTGCAAAGTCAATTTTACATCACCTAATGGTTTCAATTCATCAAAACCAGTGATTGCTTTGTCAAGGTCAAAAAAGCGCTGCACAGTACCCTTTCCAAAAGTAGACTGACTTCCTACAATTACCGCACGACCATAATCCTGCAATGCAGCAGCAAGAATTTCAGATGCACTGGCACTTTGCGTATTTACCATGACGATAAGTGGACCTGCATACATCACCTTATCATCATCATCCTTCAGTAATTTAGGAGGAAGGTCACGCCCTTTCACCTGAACGATGGGGCCTGACTCAATAAAGAGACCAGACATCTGCACAACATCATTCAAAGAGCCACCGCTATTGTTACGCAGGTCAAGAATAATACCCTTGACATTGGCGTCTTTTAATTTTTGAACTTCGATCGCAACGTCTTCAGCACAGCTGCGTCCATCCGGATTTTCAAAGTCCGCATAGAACTTAGGTAACGTGATGTAACCAATGTTTCCGATTTCACCTTCCAGCTCAATGATGGCTGATTTTGCAAAACCTTCATCAAGTACAACTTCATCACGCACAATGGCGATCTCACGAACAGACCCATCTGTTTTCTTTACTGTCAGGGTTACTTTCGTTCCTTTTGGACCGCGTATCAATCCTACAACTTCATCAACCAGCCAGCCGGTAACATCTACAGGTTCGGCTTCCGTCTGCTGTTGCACCTTAAATATTTTATCATCGACCTCAAGTTCTTTTTGTTTCCATGCAGGTCCACCAGGTATGATAAGTACAACTTTGGTAAAGTCACCATCCATTTGTAGTCTTGCTCCGATACCTTCGAGTCGACCTGACATATTGATGTCAAAATCCTCTTTCTCTTTCGGATTGAAATAATCAGAGTGTGGGTCGAATACATTCGTGATGCTGTTCAGGTACATTTCAAAACGATCTGAGCGACGGACTTTATCCAGGCGGTCAAACCAATCATCAAAAACCTTTTTCACATCCTCACGTGCTTCAACTTCAAGTTCTGCTACGGATTTATATCCACCCTCAGGTTCTTCAGTCAGGGACTCCTGATCTTTAACTTTATCTGAGAGGCGGGTTAGCGTTTCATATTTCAGGTAGGTACGCCAGAATTCTTTTAATTCGGCATCATCTTTCGCCCAACCTCTTTTTTCACCATCAGTTTCAATGGCTTCTTTGATGGCAAAGTCAAAAGGTTGATTTAAAAGTTCGGGATACCATTTCCTTGTTTTTTCAACAGCTTTATTGATCCGGTCGTAGGACAGGTCAAAAAAGCGAAGATTGAAGTCCTGCACTGCATTGTCCAGGCTGTCTTCATAGTCATCCAGCAGATCCAGATCCCCAATCGTGAGGAACCGTTTCATACCATCAAGACGCTCCATATAGGTATTATAGAGCTTATGGGAAAATTTATCATCCAGGGGCACTTCCTGGAAATGATAACGTGTCATGAGTTCAAGTACAGCGCGTAAGATGAGCTGTTCTTTATCCCCATTATCTTCCGGTTTTTGATAGAAAGCAAAGCCAACATAGGCAAGGATACCCGTAAGGGCAGCAATGATCCATATTTTCATATTCGATAACTTCATTTGAGCGGGCGAAACCCGGCTTTAATTTATGACAAGGTACAGGCTTATAACATATCCCATCCGCAAAACTTATACAGCCGGGGAGTATTTAACGACATGATAACATTATTTGTTTCTCGAGTGTTTATGGACAGGCGATAGCCCAGATTTCAAACACTCTTATGAAACTCTTATTATTTTCTTCCAATCCTTAGAACGCACTCATATGGGCAATCTTTCAACGCAGCGTTTACTTATTTACATCTGTTTGCCGCTGTTTTTCATATCCATGGTTTCCTGTGAAAAGGAAGAAGTGGATATGTTTGAATGTAGTGGGTTGAACCCTACATATACGGCAGATATTAAGCCCATTTTAGATGCGTCCTGCGCGAAATCAGGGTGCCATAATGCCGCTACTGCTGAGAAAGGGATCAACCTGAGCGACTATGATCATGCAAGCCAGATCAGTCAGGAAGACAGGTTTCTTGGCTCGATCCAGCACAAAAACGGGTATGATAAAATGCCGAATGATGCCCCCAAACTTCCTGAAAGCCAGGTGCAGCTCCTGACTTGCTGGGTGCAGAATGGTTCACCACAATAGCGGCATTACCTGACGGGTTCGGATGTACGGCAATTTTCTAAATTCACTTTCCGTTTCCATTCCTTGTCATATGAGGTATACGTTTTTCCTTTTCCAATTGGTTTTCCTGACGTCTTCTTTTTCACAAAGCAAGACCTTACCGTATGAAGTCATCGTATCAATCAGCGACCGCATACGTGAAAATCTCAATCCAGGTATCGTCATAGGTATCATTGATAAAGACGGCCCACGTTATTATTCATTTGGTACGACGAAAGCAGGCGGGAAAAAAGTAAATGAGCATTCCATTTACGAGATTGGTTCGATTTCAAAAGTATTCACTGCAACACTTCTGGCAGATCAGGTACAAAAAGGAAAAATGAACACGGATGACCCGATAGAAAAATATCTTCCTCCTGATGTGAAGCTTCCCACCTACGAAGGCAAATCCATCACGCTTGGTCATTTGTCAGATCACACATCATCGCTTCCCAGGATGCCTGATAATTTTCATCCGGCTGATGATCAGAATCCGTATGCTGATTACACAGTTCAGCAGATCTATGAATTTTTAGGTTCACACACACTTCGGAGACCCATAGGTTCTGAATATGAATATTCAAATCTTGCTGTCGGATTACTTGGCCATATTCTTGAAATTCAAAATAAGACTTCATACGAAACTCTATTAGCTGATATCATTACCGGGCCCCTGGGCATGACTGAAACAAAAGTTGTTTTTGATAAAAACATGAAGAACCATCTCGCGTATGGTCATCATGATGGCATAGAGGTCGCCAACTGGGACCTCCCGACTCTTGCCGGTGCAGGAGGTATTCGAAGTTCAGTTTATGACATGCTTAAATTTCTGTCTGCACAATTGCAAATCACTGACACGCACTTACAACCGGCAATTCATTTGACGCACATGCCCCGGTACGATATTTCTGAAGATGAAAAAGTAGGTTTGGGATGGCACATTGTTCACTCAGAAGTCGGTGATCTGATCCTGCATGAAGGAGCTACAGGAGGTTATAGTTCTTTTGCAGGCTTTAGCAAGGATCAAGGAAAGGGTGTGGTCGTGCTGACGAATTCTAATAACGATGCCGGTGATATTGGGATGCACTTGCTGGATCCCACATCAGAGCTTATTTCTGTCAAGCCCCAGATTACCACCGTTCTGCAGGAATTTATCAAAACAAACGGTCCCGATAAGCTCATTGAAAAATTTGATCAGCTGAAAAAAAATGATCCTGAAAAATATGCTTACAGTGAGACGAACTTCAACCAACTGGGCTATTTTTATCTGAATCAGAAAAATTTCGCAGCCTCGGATGCTGTGTTCCTGCTTAACATGCAGGAGTATCCGAATTCAGCGAATGTGTATGATTCGTATGCTGAATCTCGCATGGAAGGTGGTCACAAAGAAGATGCCATCCGATATTATCAAAAATCATTGGAGCTAAATCCTGCCAATATAAATGGGGTCGCAATGTTATCAACACTGGGTGTCACGTATACTCCGAAACAAGTTACTGTTGATATTTCCGCACTTGATAAGTTAACCGGCACGTATCAACTATTTCCGGGATTCAATATCGTTGTCACACGCAGCGAAAATCAACTCTGGGCACAGGCCACGGGGCAGAATAATTATGAGATCTTCCCAAAATCCGATCTGGAATATTATTACAAAGTCGTCGATGCACAAATCATTTTTATACCGGGACCAGATGGTGTGATAGAGAGTTTGTCTATTCATCAGAATGGCAAGGATACTATCGGGAAAAAAATTAAATGAGAAATTGGAAAATTGAAATTGGAAACAGAAATTGGAAAACAAAAATTGGAAATTATTCAACAAAACTTGGTCCTGATTTTCGTTTTTAACTTTTAGTTTTTAGTTTTTAGTTTTTAACTCCTATCGTCCGATAATTTTCAAAAACTCATCCTTCTTTCTTCTCGACACCAGCACATGCGTTCCATTTTTTAATTCTACCTGGCCTCCATCACCACGGATATACTTTTTAATAAACTGGAGATTGATAATGTGGGAATTGTGAAGCCTGAAAAAAAGATCAGATGGCAGAATTTCCTCAAATTCTTTAAGGGTCCGACTGGCTAATAATTTTGGATGATCATCAAAATAAATATCCGTGTAGTTACTTTGTGCTTCCAGGTGAACAATATGATTAATATCAAAAAACAAAAGACCGTCCTGGCTGGGGATTGCAATTTTATTGAGAAAGGGTTTGGAAAGCAAATTTTGCTCCAGTGTCTCCAGCTTCTTGCCCGTATGATCAGGGATGGGGACAATTCTAAGCCGGTCTATCGTGGATACCAGTTCATCAATGTCAACTGGCTTGAGGAGATAATCAAAGGCGGCATATTTGATCGCTTTTATGGCATATTGATCGTAAGCGGTAGTAAAAACCAAATGAAATTTTTTATCAGGGACCTGCAGGAGCATTTCAAATCCATCCATTCCCGGCATCTCGATGTCAAGAAACACTAATTGCGGATTTATTTTCATGATCAGCTCCAGTCCTTTCCGCCCATTTTCAGCTTCCCCAACAATGTCTACACCCGGACAATAATCCAGTAATTTTTGTCTCAGGGCAATACGTCCATTACGTTCATCATCGATCAGGATCGCCGTCATCATCAGGAAGCATTTAAGTGTACGGTAATTCGTGTGCCAGAAGGCGTACCATTTGATTGCAGGTCTGTAATCTGAACAGAGGCCACATCCTCATCATTAAAAAGGCGGATGCGGTCATTACTGATTTGCATCCCATAACCTTTGTTCTTCTTTTGTATTTCGCCATTAGAGTGTTTGCGTCCTACACCATTATCCTCTACGCGGTAGACGAGATGATCATTCATTCGTGAAATTTGAATATCAAGTTTACCACCTTTATCCTGTCTGTGGATCAAACCATGCAGAATGGCATTTTCGACATAGGGTTGAATGATCAATGGCGGTACTTTGTAATCTTCTTCAAGGATTCCGGCTTCGATAATAATAGAGGATGTAAACATATCCGGATGCCTGATTTTTTCCAGGTCCAGGTACAGCTCCAGGGTTTCAATATCCTTGGACAGAGTGACAGTCTTTTGTCTCGAACTGTCCAGCACATTACGTATCAGTTTGGCAAATTTATTGAGATAGAGTGTGGCCCGGTATTTATCATTACTCTGGATCATGGCATCTATACTGTTGATGCAATTGAAAATAAAATGAGGATTCATCTGTGATCGCAATGCCATCATTTCCGTTTCTGCAATCTGTTGTTTCAGTTCAGATTCATGCCGCACTGTCTGAATTCTTCTGCGCAACAAAGCATACACAAATGAACCAAGCGCAATTGCACACAAAAGCCGGAACCAGAATGTACCCCACCAGGGAGGATTGATCACAATAGGAATTGATGTGATCAATGCTGTATCATCACTCTCACTGGACTTTACTTCAAAAAGATATTTCCCTGGCTTTAAGTCCGTATAATCTGCAAATTGTTTTGTAGTCGTATAATTCCAGTCCTTGTCA
>JANPKZ010000137.1:0-12779 GCA_031426295.1 Saprospiraceae bacterium | reverse complement strand
ACAGAGGTGTCTCGCAGAATCCTGATTTCAGTTGAAAAATCTCCGGGAGGATAGCCGACCTTTTGCAGGTACAAAAAGTCCTCAATACCAATTGCCCGCTGATCTTTAAGAGCACCATCCTTATGCTTCAGGATCAGCATGGCCCGGTCATATCTCATTTTCTTTTCAGCCTGGCGATATGCTTCCAGGGTGGATTTCATTTTGTATCGACCTGGTTCTTTCAGTCGCGCCTGGTATTCCAGGATCAGGTAATTATGAGTGTCATAATTGCTGAGCACATCACCCTGTAATTCAAAAATTTTAATCTTTTGTTCGTCCGCCATCAATACCATATCATTCGTCTGGCCGTCAATAACTTTGTCAAACGCCCTGATTGCAGAAGCCGTATCCTTCATTTGCATACTTGCTTTCGCAAGACGAGCATAAATGACCTGGTAGCCATCAGTACCTTTTAATGATGTGAGCAGATGGTCGAGACGGAGCAACTCTGCAGGCATACCTTTAATGTTCTTTGCAATCCCACACCGGATACAGGCTTCCACAAGAACAAACTGGTTCACATTATCTACAGTAAATTCCGTGACTACAGTATTCTCAGTCTTTAAAGATTCAATGGGATAATGAAACGTAGCGGCTTCCAGGGAATTGGAGTCATATGGGAAAATATTAAAGCTCACTACTTCCTTACTGATGTTACCAAAGAGGTTAAAATCATATTCACAAAGACGGGGAAGATCTTCAGCCTCATATTTAGAACCTTCTATAGCAGAGGAAAAGGATTCAATATATTTTCCTTTGATCCGTCTGTTAAGAAATGTGTCCATTTTGATCATACCCAATAGTCGTCCAGCCTGGTCAGTACTCAGTGTTGAGAAATAATCTCCCACCACCATGTTGCAGGTATCATCTTCTTTAAAGGAAATACCTGAACAATCATATTTAAAAAGTACACGCTTAATTTGTTTTTGGAACAGGAATCCAAGTATCAATGCTGCCAGGAGTAAGAATAAAAAAATATATTTCGTCCAGTTACGCTTCTGAATAAAGGGAAATGTTGCGTTTTCATATTTTTCATCTTTTACTTTCAAAAAGTATTGATTGAGATACCTGTCGTGTGCATCTCTCACGGAACTTCCTTCAGATCTGGTGCGGGACACTTCTGTTGCCGGAATATCCAGGGCAGCTACAGCTATATTAAAGGCCTGCTTATAACTGTTTTCGCTTTTCAATAGGGCAGTAAAGAAAGTTTTGGCAAACCGGATAGCGATCGTGTCTTCAATTTTTGATTTGGTACCAATTACGATTGGTACATCTGACAATAATTCAACGATGGCTTCATTGTCACAGCCATTGAGAAAGATGCATTGCAGATCATTTTTCTCATTAATGGCTTTAAAAAATTCACTGACATGTTTGGATGAAAAATCTTCTCCGGTAAAATCCAGTCCTTCATGTCCCGAGTGTCCGCTGTAATAGATCAACCTGAGATCTTTTATCCCGGCCAGTTTTTCTGTTATGCTCTCAAGCGATTCATCTCTCGCACTGGTATAAATTACTTTATGCTTGACTTCCTCATCATTAAAGAGAGTAATGAAGTCTAAAAATTCGTTTGTTACCTCCGGTATGTTTTTGGCAGGATCAGAATAGATGGCAAAAATGGCGGACATAACTTTCAGATTTAAATTTGAATTATGGGGTGCATTTATGCAGTAAAATTTCTTGTATCCGGGTTTTCTTCACGGTCATTAAAATAATGAAACAACCGCGCAGATGTGGTAGTAAAAAATTCTTCGGGTAAGTTGCGGATTGGATTTCCCAATAGATTGATCTCTTCAATTTCCATATCCTTCAGACCCAAAGGTATTTCACTTATTTTATTTCCTTCGAGCTGCAGGGACCTAAGGCTTTTAATCGCTAAGATCCCTTCCGGAAATTCCGGCAATTGACAATTTACCAATGAAAGGGTAACCAGGTTTTGCAATTCATCGATGTCTTTATGAACGGTTGTGATTGGATTTTCATTAGCGATCAGGATATTGAGATCTTTCAATTGTTGAATCTCTGATGGTATAGAGGCAAGTTTATTTCGGGAAAGATCAATGGCTCTAAGATTTTTAAGTTCAAATAACTCATTCGGAAGTGTGGTTAAATCTAAACCTGATAAGTCAATTTCTTCCAGTTGTTCTAGAGTTACTTTTTCAATTCGTTTCAGGGCTTCGGCATTGACCGCTTTATAGGAAGGATTAGGTGCTATAAAATGATATGTCTTTGTGGCCAGACCTGGATTTCGTTTACGAAGATCATTTAGAGTTTGAGGATTGGGCCCGGTCGGTGAATTCATGTGTTGATTCAGAGATTAGATGAATAAATGTAAGTTATGACGCATATGCCTTTTGGTGTGGTTTACGGGGTATCGGAAGTGGTGGTTGTTCCAGGTCATAGACATCGAATGGTTGATTATCAGCAATGAGCTTCATGTAGAATTCACATTCAGGATGATTAAAATCCAGTACGTGTTGTGCCATTTCCATGGTGATAGCATTTCCGCTGTTGACCATGTTGCCTTGTTGCGGATGTATGGATCCGGCATTTCCTGTAAAAAGCCGGCTTGATATTTCAAATGTGTTTGATAAATATAAAAGCGTGCAATAGACCATCGTATTTCCTTTGTTGAAAATATCCATTTGAAATTGGGCACTTAGTGCTCCATTCCAATCGGAGTCATACTCATAGCGCACTACGTTGCCATGGGGAGTGACCGGGATGAATTGATTATTGTCGCTCATCTGGCGGATGACCAGTTCTAAGTTATCTGCAGCTTTCGATCCGCTATAATTTTGGGAACGTAACAGTTCCCACCGAGAAATATGAGCGAAATATTGTAAAGTTGTCAAAATGGCATTGCCTTCTGAGATGTCAATATATGTCACCGGACGTTGAACATCATCATTCTGGCAGATCCACATTTCCTGTGGCATCCACTTCAATCTGTATTGTGCTGATGTTTCAACTTCTGAAATGATAAATGCTCCCGGTTTTTCAGATAAATAACGCACGGCCTGATTTTTTAACTCATCTGCATCCATACCATTTTCAATAAAAAAGGAGGTCAGCTTAACCTCTGGAATTTTCATAAAGCCATCAAGGAATACTCGAGTGGGATCAAAATTTCCTTTTGTTTCAAACCTTGGATTTTGAATGACAGATTCTACTTCAATCGGTTTTATAGCCGCGAAAAGGTCAGCATACGTTCCTTGATTTTCAGAATATCCAATCCCTTCTATCAGCGTAGTTGTAAAAAATCCACCGATGGGTTCTTCATATGCATTGTTTTCCTCCTCGGCGGCATATAATACAATACCATTAAATGTCACCTGTGGATAATCCTGGCTTATATTGCTCCACACAAATTCCTCTTTTAGCCTGGGAGGTTCACTCCATGCAAGTGACCTGATCTTTTGATTGGGTGATAACCTAAGATTTGCTTCTCGCTGGAACGAACAATCCAATATTACAATATGCTCACACGTGGAAGGGAATTTTGACAACAAATATTCCAATTCTGATAAAGCCAGGCCTCTTGTCGTAGTATCACTATCATAACAAGCAAGGTACCGGTTCATGACAAAGCTTACATTTTGATTACTGTAAACAGGCTGTGTACCCAAAGGTCCGGTTTGTTCCATTCCTCCATAACCTGCAAAATAAAATACGAATGTATCTCCTGGTTTCGATTGGGTAGATAGTTCTTCCAGATTATGGATAATGGCCTGGCGTGTTGCTTCTTTATCCAGCAAAGTTGTGCAATCATGCAATTTGTCGCCAGCGATATTTTCTTTTATAAATGTTTTGATCTTTTGTGAATCATTTACCGCACTTATAAGTGGAAATATCCGTGTATCGGTATAAGAGTCAATCCCTATGATCAGAGAATGTAATTTTGGTACCGCAGTTCCACCTGTCTGGCCGGTGATTTCTGAAAGGATCCTCGTCTTTACATGGTTCGGTATTTTTATTGAAATTGAATTCTGTGTTCCCTGCGAGAAATCCTTCAAGTGTTTCCACGCGTCAGGGAGTTCAGGGGAATCCGGATGATAGTCCTGGTATCCTTTCAGAAATTTAATAAGTTCCGCTTGTTGCTCATTGACATTTTCTTTTTCCAGTACACTTAGGTAATAACCAACAGAGTTTTTTTTCTGTGAAAAATTCTTTACCTGGTTGAGCCGGTCCGCAATATGACGCGAGATCCTTCCGGCTTCAAGGGATGGATTTAATATCAGGTTGCCTTCGATCCTATATGACTCCAGGTATGTCGAGCTGTGAAACTGTCTCCTGCATTCTTGTGTGTAGGCCAGCATAAACAATCCCAGTCGTTTCAAGATCTCCTGACGAGATTGCATCTGCAGGCGCAGTTCATCCTGCAGTAAGGTGTCCATTACAAAAACATTATGCCTGATCCTTTTGACATTAGGAGATTGTAACATGTCTGCACATGTAATCGCCCGGACAGCATACGTTTCAGTAAAGCGTTCCAGCGGCTTGTAGACATTGATGTAAAGCTTATGCAGCACATTGCTGTTAAACCATGGAAGGATAGCGACATAGGGTGCGAATTGAACAAGGTTTTCCTTTCTCGCATCGTCAATATGTGGCATGCCTTCTGAGATCTTCATAATTTTATTTGTTGTACATCATGTGATACAAAGTTTTTTCTGTGGGTTCAATCATGGGAATGGTCATCTGAAGTCTTTTAGCGGTGCAATCATTGAGGTATTCAAAAGGAACAGGATTGATCCAATGCGTATGTGATGAAATATTTCGCAGGTACCGCCAAAATTTCGCAGTAGATTTCATTCGTTCCCGGTTCACCACACCTGAATGAGCCCCTGCATCACTTAAAATTAAAAACCAGGTATGCTGATTCCATTTATGGCGAACTGTTTCAAGATCTTTTTGTCCGATGATAGCACTTATAAATTTATAATGCATTTGATCCGGAGTTTCTTCAGGAAGGTTGTAAAAGAAGTAGTGTTCTAATGTACAGTAGGGTAGTTGCCTGAGTCCGGTTATAAAGTGTTCCTCGAGATATTCGTAGGCCAGCATGGAACCAAACCGATCCGCCAGCAATACCACATTGGAATGGCTTGCATCCTGCATCTCATAAAGGATCTCTTCTATATAACCTGTCCGGGTGTAACTTTCGATCATGGCCGCTACATTGAGTTGGTCAGATGCTACCAGGTCAGCAGTTTCGACCTTACGACGCAGCCGTTGGACAAAACTCCGGTTGTCAAACGGTACAATAAACTGATCGGCTAATGCAAAATCATGACGGATGAAGGATTGAATGGATTCCTCTTGAGCACTTGAAACATTTGATTCCTGGAGCACCAATTGAAAATCCACCAGAGCCTCTTCCGACTGGGATTTTTTTGGCTGGATAGGTTCTGAAGGTTTTGATTTAGTTTCTGAATTGTCAGCTTCTTTCGTTTCAAATTTTGGTATTGATTTATTTTCTGTCTGAATAGAATTGTTTGGAACAGGTTCGCTTGCAGGGGATTGCAATAATGCATTCCAATCCGTAAAAGAATTAAAGTAAAAATCGTAATGCGCATTAAAGTCAGAATGATTCAACCAGAAGATCTTTGTAAAACGTAACAGGTCGTCTTTGTTATTGAGAGTCGACAGATCCACATGATGTAAGGCACTAAAAAAATACTGGTATTGGTCCAGCGAGAGAGGCACCGGGCTTTTGTGCCGGATAAAATTGAAAAAGCCCCATATCGGTCCCGCGATTTTATGCATTGAGTTTTAGTGCGAGGTTGCGTAGTTCCGGATTTTCGATTACGTCTTCAAATGACCTTCCTTCATGATGTATCCTGTAGGTTAATAGTTTTAGCCAGTCCAGCATTTCGCTGGTGGAAGGTGGTCTGCTCTGTGCCATGGATTTGGCATCCAGGAAGTTTTTTACAAAATCACTGGTATTCTGTTCGCTGAGAGCGTCCTTTGTGATGACATCAAGTTCGGTATAAAACTCCTGCAGTTTGGATGCAGAGATTTTGAAAAGCAGATTATGATCAAACGGAGGAATATTGTAGTACAGGCAACGACGCAAAAATGCTGGTGGCAAGTCCCGCTCACTGTTGCTTGTAATAAATACTAACGGACGTAGCTCTTTAGGTGCTTCGATAAATTCACCTGGTAACTCATTGATGCGAAAACGCATTTCATCCAGTTCCAGAAGAAGGTCATTTGGAAAGTCGATATCACCCTTGTCGATTTCGTCAATCAGGAGAATAGGTTTTTTATTGTCTCCGGGTTGTGACGTGAAGGCCATCCCCATAGCACCCAGACTAACATAATTTACGGGATCACTGGCACGCTTAGCAGCTGACGGATCATTTGAAGATATTGTGGCATCCCGTAAACGCCCGACGTGATCAAATACATATCCGCCTTCTCCTGCCTTGCTTTTTGATTTTACATGCCATTCGAAATAATATTTGTAAGCTTCTTTTCCAAAAAAATATGAGGCCACCGCCTGCGCAAGCTTTGTCTTACCACTACCGGGTTCACCTTTTATAAGCAGTGGTCTCCCGGTAACAATAGCAGCATTTACAGCTTCCGCAAGCTCCTTGCTGATCAGGTAGGTACTGATGGGCTTCACTGACCCCGGGACCGGATCGTATTGCAGCTTCTTATTTTTGAAATCATAATTGACATCATAATCAGTTGCCTTGATGCCTGGTACGATGAGTTCGGATGCCCCATGTTCAATCGTCAGTAATGCTGGTTTCATAATAGATTATTGTATACCTAATACTTGTCTTCTTGGAATTTTTAATTCATCACATATCACCTGGATCACAGCAGAGGGACAACTGCTTTTATACGAATCAACATCGATAGTTTTTCCTACGCGTCGTACTTCATCTACGATTTGTTTTTTATGATTCAGTAATGAATACATTCCTGTCCATTCATTCAGGATATCTGAATCAACCGGGAGCGGATCTGAGAATTTTTTAAAATAAATATTTGGATCCTGCTGGGGTGTAAACTGGGCAGATTCTTCAAAGAGAAAAAACAAATAGGATGGTGTCTCTGGTTTCTTAGTCTGGTAAATGGGAGTGCCTGAATTCAATAATTTCAGGATCCCCTGGATGTCTGCGTTGAATTTCGCCAGATCAGAACTATGGCTTCGAATCACAATGATCACACCTGTGCTATAGAGGGTTGCGAGATTCAATTCAAATATGGGTGACGGCGCTGAGGTATTGATTTCTTTTTCCAGTTCTTTTACAAAGTCGAGGTTGGGGTCCAGGATATTGTCAATAATAATATTCCTTGATTTTTGCTTTTCACGGGTACGGATCCAGTTGACCAAAAAATTGATCAGTAATTCATTGAGATTTTTTGCTAAAAAAACACGAATGAATTTATTCTGGTCTTCTATTTCAATAAGTTCTTCCTTAACGGGTTTGCTGTTAAAGGCAAACGTGATTTCCTTTCGTTCTGAAAAGGAAAGGGAGTGTTGCATTAGCTCATTCAGGAAACTATTGTCCTCAAAGAGTTTTTCTATGGCATTATACCGGAGCAGATTAGATTGAGGTATGAGCTGGGCCAGTCTGGGATCACCAATGATCTGTTCCGGGTTGAGATTTTGTTGTATCGCCAGCAATGGTTTATAATGATCTAATGCCCAGTTGTGCGAGATCAGATGCTTACGCAATTCGTCATGGATGACATTAGGTGTAGAACAGCAGATCAATAGCCGGATCTTTTCATTCTGGAATGGATCATCATCACCTCGATTGTTGATGAGTTTCAAATCTTCATTCTCCAATTGCAGGTATTGAAACTGATCATAAAAACCCGATGCATCAAATTGATTTTTGAATCGTTCTCCTTCTATTCCCTGGTCAAACCATGTAAGTAAAAATGGTTTGTCAGAAGTGGCACTACGCATTTCCAGTAAAAAATTAGATGGGACCAGTCGTGTAACAGCATATTGTTTATCGGAGAAAACGATCTGCATCGCGTTGATTTGTTCCCTGGCTATTGGCTTGCCACTTTCACCACGCACGATGATCTGGCTTGTAATATCCTGGTGAAACCTGAATTTTAAATCATCCCTGGCAATTTCAAATGCATTTTCAAATTTCCGGCTTTGAAGCAATGCCAGATAAAATGCTTTTTGAAATTCTATAGCATAGGTATTACTGATCGCATTTTTACCTAATGTGCCAATGACGATCGGAATATCCCGTTCATTCACAAGCCTGACCAGTTCTGCGGATTCACACGAAGAGAAAAAGCAGAATTTTATTTTGGGATGATCCAGCTGAGCGGCTAACTGAGCATTCTGCAGGATCATCGTGTCGTATGGTATACCACCTTCATTTCCATGACCGCTAAAATGTAAATACAGTTCATCCGAACCCTGGTCATCAATGAGTGTCTTGACTTTTGCATTCAGTCGATCAATGGCCGGGATGTCAAATGATTCTACCTGGAGATCCTGAATATCTCTTGATGCATTCTGAAGGGTCTTGAAGAAGGAGGCATAGTCTGTTTCAGCGATGGCTTCATTGCCTTTGCCATGATGATAGAATACAACGATGCGCTTCCGGGCCATGGCTAGAGTTCGATCAGCAGTGGATATTGCGAATTTTCATCGATCAGTAATTTTTCGAATGACCGGGCATCCTCAGGTGTCATGCTTTCAAAGGTTCGGCTTTCACCGGTAGCGGACCTGATATTTTCAATCCAATTCCCCCTGGAAAATTTACCCGTAACAGGATCGATCTTAATTTCCAGGCAAGAGAAGGCAAATGTCAAATCGTGATCGCCCTGGAATTTTACTTCATTGTCAGCAGTTTTTTCCACTTTCAATTTTCCATTTAATTTGGAAATGACATCGGCGATTGCAGGTACATCAATGGCTGCATTTCCTCCAGATTCGGAATAGGTGGTAAGTGAAAAATTATTTGAAATGATGATATCCGTGATAAGTCCAAGCCGGATGTTTTTATCGTTCATAGCAGGTTGCAGAATAAAATTTTCTTTGTCAGCTATGACTTCATTGTGTGACAATACGCTTCCTAATCTCAGCGGATCAATATACGTGCGTCTTACATTACTGAAAGAGAATGCCATCTTCTTTGTTTTGCGGATGGCTGCTGTAATGGCAGCCGGATCGACACCCAATGCTTTCAGGAAATTGTCAAGTATACCAAATCCCACATTAAAATCAATAGCCTTCGTTCGTTGATTTGAAACATTCGCGACTGGTAAAGTTGCTTCCGGCACCTGGTATGGAAATCCATCTTTTACCAGGTACTCAAATTTGCCAAGGTATTGTTGACTACCGTCACGAATTTCCAGCATACACATTGGCTGGATGCGGGCTTCAGGTACTTTTAATGGATTGGCTCCAAACTGTTCACGGATGTGATCAGTCACTTCATTTTTGCATATTCTTCCCATAGTTGATAGAGTTGTTTTATTGCATCAGGGCTAAAAAATTATTGGCTACTTTTTGATAGCCGATGTTGTTCGGATGGATCTCATCCATCCATTCATTGTCATGAACAGTGGCCCTGTTGTTGATATATCGCACGTGAGCATATTGTGAAGCAAAATCTTTGAGCAGGTCATTAAATGCATCCACGAGATAATAGATTATTTTTTTCCGGATCTCGTGCTGTTTAATTTCAGCTTCGATCATGTACCTGTTGGCCCAGCCTTTTTTGATCGTTTTCGCATCCGGATTGCTGCGGATGTAATCATATCCGTGGACGAAAATGGTGACGTCGGGCTGGAGCTTCACAATTTCTTCAAAGAATGTTTTGTAACCTAAGGCAAGTTCATCGAGCTTGGCGCGGAATTTTAATTCATCAATATAATCCAGTGCCTCCAGGCCATTCTGAACATTCTTTTTCAGGATGTCGCGGATCTCAGCACCCAGGATATCATTTCCACCACCACTGATCAGCACATATTTTGGTTTGTATTGCTTGACGGCTTGTATCAGTTCATTATTCTTGAGGTAATCGGTGATCTCATCTCCTGCTTCCGCCAGACTCAGGAGGTGATATTTCTCCATGATATAATCGAGGGTATCGCGGACACCTGGTTTTGGATAGAGGAACCATGAATCCCCTTCTGCAATGACTACCGGTCCATCCGTATGCCGTTGGTTGAGGAATTTTCTACGGCGACTTGTCTTGTAGACGTAGTTCATAAATTTCACCAGGAGGTTATTCGTATCACGGTTGGCTACTTCAGCCGTCTGATTTTTGTTTTGTTTTAATCTCAGCTCAATTGTCTGGCCATTATAATATTCTTCGAAATATAATTCCTTGATAAATGGGGCCAGTTCAGTACTCTTTGCATATGCATCTGAATGCGTTACAAGATCTCCGGTGGGTATGTTGAACGAACCATTAACAAGTTCGACGCGTGTACGGCATGTTCCCCATTTCTTTTTCACTTCCTTTAGTTTGCTGCCTTCACCTTTAGCAATGCGGAGGTCAGCCTCCTCAAAAGATAATGTAAGTGGTGGTTCCAGGGCAGGCTGGAGAAAATCACCATTCTGAATTGATCCTGAGAAATTTTCAAAATTGTTGAAGATGAATTTATAATGGAACCATTCTTCCTTCCAGTTGTAAATCTCTTTGTACGTATCAAAGTTGACACTTACAATACCATCTTCATGATCATAGAATTTTTTTGATGCACCGGGTGGGAGTTCGATCACCACACCCTGGAATGGATTAGATGTAATGGCCAGGTCAGAGCAGAGGGTGAGTACTCCAACATGAAGCGTTTCTTTCGATATATTGGTTATAGTCAGCTCCATTTTCTGGTATTGCTCCACCGATTCATTTCGTTCTTCCATGGGAAGGAGGGTTACTGTACCATTGGTTACTTCTGATTCTTCCCCTCCTGTATGTTTGACCGTTACGCGTATGGGCGAAGTATCGTAATCAATGGCTGGATTTTCAAGCGAATAAAAATGTTGCCATTTTATAAAAGACAAAAGCTGGTCATTCAGTGCATTCGTCAATTTATCAGTGGGTGTTACGGGAATTTGTTTTGCTAATGGTTGGAAGTCGTGTTGTGGAAGCGAGAAATACACCAGGTTGTTGAACACATTCAGATAAAAATCTGCTTCATCAGCTGCGACGAGATTCACGTTTTCATGCGAAGCTAATTTTGTCTTTACAAATTCTACGACATCTGACAGTGTGTCGATTTCATTGATATGTAGATTCAGGTCTGAATACGTATTCAATTGTGTAGTGGCTGAATAATTGTCTTTGGCGACATCCAGTGTTGAAATCAGGGTATCCGGAATATCCAGCAGCGAATTTTCAAGGCGGACCTCTTTGACTTTGACAGTTTCCTGGTGCTGATCATTGATATTGATCACCACATCCATCCCGGGCTTGACACCCAGGAGACTTCCTCTACTAAATACCCAGCCTTCCCTGACATTATTTGATACAGATCCTGCGGGGAATGTGACGCCTTCCGGATGCAGATTAAGCCATGAATCATTGACAGACATGGAGCCCTTACCCTGAATTGACACGATTGGAGTTTGTTTCTTTTGTGTGATGTTCTTCAAGCTCAGTTTAGCCCATCGTGCAATATCGAGATAAGAAAGATTGCCCTTAGATGCGTAAAGTAACTTTGTCAGGTAACGTGTAAATACACCTCCCTTGCTGTCTTCCCAGGATGATTCGCTTGACAGACAGGCAGCGATATGGATATGATTTTTATATGGGATGGATATACGACGGGATCCATCAGCTAATGTTTTTTCAACAGCTTTATCGCCGGCAAAAACAAAATCTGTAGCAGCGCGTGCTTCAAAAGCGCCGGCAATGCGACGGATCATGCTATTATTTTCTTCTGCATCATTGAATGCCCTTACGATATCACCGGAATGGCATGCATCAAAAATGGTGACGAGGTGGGGATTGTCAGGAAGGGTTGACAGGAGATAGCGTAATTCTTTATCTGCCAGGAGACAGGCTGTACTGATTTCAACAGGATCAAAACACACCATACTTTCGAGGAGGCCATCCTGTTCGTCTTCGAACATACCGCCGGATTCTTCCTGGGCGCCGTGACCGCTGTAGTATAGAAGAGCTACGTCATTACTTGTTGCCTTCGAGAGGAAGTCCCGTATCTGGGTGATCACTTGTTCTCGCGTGGCATCCTGATCGAGGAGTTGTTTGATGATCACATCCCGATCGCTCGTTTTTAATGTATTGAGATAGGTTTCGATCTTTCCAACATCGGCGAGGCATTGTGAGAGAGGCCTGGCGGGGTAATTATTAATACCAATAAGTAGCGCGTAAATATTCATAGTGCAGGTGGTTTTACGAGATGAATGCCCAACATGTCAAAATCTTAGCTCAGGACGTGGTGTCGGCGTCCGGATGACTAAGTTAAGAAAAAGCATGGATTGCAGGGTTGGCAGGGATAGCAGGGCTTGGCTCACTATTATTACCGTGCAAACCATGCAAGCCCTGCAATTTTTACCATGCCAGCCATGCAAACCAAGCCAGCCATGCAAATCATGCCAGCCCTGCAATTTTTACCATGCAATCCCCGCCAGCCCCGCCAGCCATGCCAACCATGCCAACCATGCACCTAAAGCCTGACGATTTTCATAGCAGCATTTCTGCATCTACGTTCTTGCCCTTCGAGGCCAAGTTTCGATTTTTCAATTTCCAGCAGGTGATCAGCAATTTGATCGAGGG
>JANPKZ010000136.1:0-3423 GCA_031426295.1 Saprospiraceae bacterium | reverse complement strand
ATCCAAATATTATTCGCAGAAAGAATACAGTGCTGATGGAGCTATTCGACTCGGATTAAATGAAAATGCATACGGTCCCAGTGAAGCTGCCAAAAAAGCGATCATGGATAGTTTGTCTGAAGCGAATCGCTACCCGCGACAGTTTATTTCTGACCTGAAAAGTAAGATTGCAGAAAAGGAAGGGCTGACACCAGAGCATGTGATGGTCACCGCGGGCTCGACAGAGATCCTGGGATTAGCGGGTTTGTATTTTGGCTTACATGGAGGGGAGATGCTTGCTTGTAATCCTACATTTGATTTCCTAATGACCTTTGCTGAAAAGATCGGTTGCAAATGGGATCGGACACCCCTTACTGCAGATCATCAATATGATCTTGAAGCTTTAAGTAAAAAGACCAACATAGATACAAAGCTGATTTTTGTTTGCAACCCCAATAATCCAACTGGAGTTGAAATCCCTTACCCTATCCTTCAAGACTTCTGCAAGGCACATGCAACAAAATATCCTGTCTATATAGATGAAGCTTACCTCGAGCTTAGCACAAATGCCAAACGTGCAAGCATGTCACACCTGATCAAGGAATTACCAAAACTGATCGTTGCCCGCACTTTTTCAAAAGTGTATGGTCTCGCGGGCATGCGTATTGGATATGCACTGGCTCATCCCGATGTCATCAAAGGCATGTCTGACCTCCACACTGGGAGATCGATAACGTTATCCGTTCCCGCCGCCGCCGCTGCCATCGCCTCTATGGATGATAAGGTTTTTGAAAATTTCAGCCGCACCAAGATCATCGAAGGACGCCAAATGACAACCAAGGCTTTTGATATGTGGGGTGTCGAATACATGCCGTCAGAAGCGAATTTTATCTTTTTCAAAAATGATAAATTCTCTATGGATCCTGTCAAGGCGTATGCGCAGGATAATATTTATTTACGCAGCTATGATTATTATCCAGGATGGACGCGTGTGAGTATTGGCACTACGGAGGAGATGAGTGCGTTTATTTTGGCAGGGAAGAAATATCTTTCGTGATACGTGATACGTGATACGTGAATCGTGAGTTGTGAGTTGTGAGTTGTAAGTCGTGAAAAGTGAATATTGGAAAGTGAGTACTAAGTACTAGAAGTAAAACTATTAACTATGAGTTCTTAGTTTTTAGCTTTTAGTTTTTAGTTTAATGAGCTTCCAGCCAATTTATTCCCGATCCCATCCCCACCTCAATCGGCACTGGCAGGTTTGGAATGGCGTGTTTCATTTTATCCTCAACAATAGTTTTTAATTGTTCTTCTTCCGGACGATATAAGTCAAATACAAGTTCGTCATGGACCTGGAGGAGCATGCGGGATTGCAGTCTTTGCTTTTTGATCTCGTGGTGGATATCAATCATCGCTATTTTGATCATATCTGCTGCTGAACCCTGGATCGGTGAGTTGATCGCATTCCGTTCTGCCGAGCTGCGGACGGTTGGGTTTTTGGAATTGATATCGCGCAGATAGCGGCGGCGCTTCAACATGGTTTCGATGTAGCCTTTTTCACGGGCGAATGAAACTGTGTCGGTCATATACTTCTTGATGCCGGGGAATTTCATGAAGTAATTGTCGATAATTTCTTTTGATTCACTTCTGGAAATACCTAATGTCTGACTTAAGCCAAATGCAGATTGACCATAAGCCAAACCGAAGTTTACTGCTTTTGCACGTCGACGCATTTCTTTCGTGACGTCAGCGAGAGGCACCCCAAATACTTTTGACGCGGTGGAAGAGTGAATGTCTTCCCCGGCATGGAAGGCTTCCATCATGCCTTCATCCTGGGTAATGGCAGCAATGATGCGCAATTCGATTTGTGAATAATCCGCACTGAAAATTAAATGGTCGTTGTCCTTTGGAATAAATGCTTTCCGGATCTCCTTTCCGCGATCCGTACGTATAGGGATATTCTGAAGATTCGGATTATTGGAGGCAAGACGGCCTGTTGCAGCAATGGTCTGACCAAAAGTGGTGTGAAGCCGATTGGTAGATGGATTCACCAGCATAGGTAATGCATCCACATACGTCGATTTTAATTTTGTTAGCTCACGATAATTAATAATGTGGGCAATGATCTCATGTTTGTCACGCAGTGGCGCCAATACATCTTCACTTGTGCCATATTGACCCGTTTTCGTCTTGGCTCCTTCGTATGGAATTTTCAAATGTTCGAATAAAATATCACCCATTTGTTTGGGAGAATCGATATTAAATTCAACACCACTGAGACCATAGATCTTACTCCGCATGTCCAGTAATTCCACCTGGAGCATTTTGGAATATTCATTTAGAAAAGGAACATCAAGATTAATACCATGTACTTCCATTTCCGTGAGTACATGGATCAGTGGAAATTCTAACTTGCGTGTCAAATCCTCGCTTTCCACATCACGCAACATCTTATCTGTAATAGGCTTAAGCTGCAGTGTGATGTCGGCATCTTCGGCTGCATACTCAGTGATGCGTTCGAGATCAATGTCCTGCATGGACAACTGATTTTTACCGCGCTTGCCAATAAGATCTGAAATGGGCACCGGAGAATAGCCAAGATAGGTTTCAGCCATGATGTCCATCTTGTGTCGGATGTGAGCATCGGCAACATAATGGGCAACCATCGTATCATAAATTGGATCTGACACTTCGATGCCATAGAGCATCAGAAGCTTCATATCGAATTTAATATTATGACCAACTTTCATTGCATTTGGATTTGCAAATGCAGGTTGAAATTCCTGAACGATTTTTTTTGCTTCATTAAAATCCAATGGCGTAGGGACATAATAAGCCTCACCAGCTTTCATAGAAAATGACATTCCTACCATTTCCATATCGGATTCAAGACCAGTGGTCTCTGTATCAAATGCAAATTCAGGTGCAGCTAAAAGTTTTTGGATCAGATCAGCACGTTCTTCTGCAGTCCTGACAGAATAATATGTGTGAGGCGTATTGGAAATATTTTTTCCCTTAGCAACAGATTCAAATTCCACTGGTGCTTCAGCTTGTCCAAATAAATCACCTTGTTTGGAACCTGAGACTGGAGTACTCGACGGAGCCGTTGGATTCGATTCATACGAATCTCCAATCACACGTTTTCCAAGAGCACGAAACTCAAGTTCGTTGAATATCGCAGATAATTTGGGTGCGTCCGGTGGCTCGAGAATAAGCCGTTCTGGTTCGAATGGAACAGGAGCATCTAATAAAATAGTTGCAAGTTTTTTAGAATCAATGGCAGCTTGTTTGCTAGCAATTAATTTTTCCTGGAGCTTACCTTTGATCTCACCAACTTTTTCATAAAGTTCTTCGACACTGTGATAATCATGTACAAGCTTCATGGCTGTCTTCTCTCCTACTCCTGCAACACCCGGAATATTATCAACAGCATCCCCCATCAAT
>JANPKZ010000135.1:0-5407 GCA_031426295.1 Saprospiraceae bacterium | reverse complement strand
GCGCGTACTTAAGAAATGAGCTAACCTTCCATTATACGTCAGTGTATCAATGTGGTTATTAAAAGCAGTAAGAACGGCGCTGGTTGTTCCGAGACCTGCAAATGGATCAGATGTTGTATAAACAAACATATCAGAGACCAGTACTGGAATGTCTTCATTGGCATACAGCGTAATGACTTCATTCCATAATGCAGCAATCCAGGCTTCTGTTGCAGGCACACTGGATCCATTATCCTGATAGGATTTGAAATCCGCTTCGACATATACTTCCACACAGTTACCCGTCATAGATCTTTGTGAAGATGGTGTAGTGGTATCTATAATTACCTCTTCATCCTCCACAAAACATCCTGCTGTTTTAGGAATTAAAATATCCCGGTCCTCAAATGACACATACAAACCATCCTGATTTTTTTGAATTCTATAATTTCCATTTTCATTCGAGTAAAGAATGTGGATCTCATTTTCAAACACACTGACCGTTGCAATTGAATTTGGATCGTCATGAATCATACCCCGGTAAAAAAGATGGGCCGGATTGGGTTGTCTGATCTCTCCGCTGCTTGTTTTGACTTGTGCGGCACTACTATAGATCGTTGCCCTGTAGAGATCAAGTTCTATATTTAGCGATTCCGGTAATTTTAGTCGCAACAATGCAGGTGCAGTACGAGTGATTTCCTGAAGTACATCATTGCTCAGGTTTAACTCCAGGCTTTGACTTAGGTAATCTGAATAATCGTGTTTGGCATTCCCTGAAACGGAGAAAGGAGAAAAGGTCTCTGATGATCCAGACCGGAATAACGCCTGAGTAGCAGAGACAACCGGTTTCTGACCAGACACCAGGTGACAGGTTAATATGGAGATAAAAATTAGTATAAAAGTGATCCTCATAAATCCAGACTTACGATACAGATTGCTCAATTGGCATGGTTGATGACCAGAAAGGCATTTCGGGTGTTTGATAACAAGGGGGGTTCCAGGGGATTGAGGCTGCGAATTTAACTCTTAGTCCTCAATAGTTTACGTTAATAGTTAGGTAATGAGGCGAAGGGCTTCCTTACGGGTAAGAGGTGAGAGATCCGTGCGCTCTACAAATCTGATGACAGCCTTTGGTTTTGTCTTTGAATATTGGCGTAATGCCCATCCGCATGCTTTCCGTATAAAAAACTCTTTATCGTCTGCCCTGCGTGTGATGAGATCGAACAGGAGTTTTTCGTCTGTTGTCTCCCGATAGAAAAGCTGGTGAATAATGGCTGTTCGTTGTAACCACATATTAGGTCCATCTATCCATTTATAACAGTACTCATCCTGTAGGTGGGGATGATTTTTAAAATGAATACCCACTAGCTTGGCGAGCCAGTCCACAGTATCCCACCAGGAATGTGTGGTGATACATTTTTCCAAAACTTTGATCCAGGACGCTGACTGCCCTGGCAACATCCGTTGCATCATTTCGATTCCCACATATAATACTTCGCGATACGGCTGGTCGTATGATAATTCTACCAATGCTTTAAGGTCCTTCCCATGATACATTCCGTGCTCTTTGAAAATTAGCTTAGCCATCGGATACCAGATATTAGCGCCAAGCCCGCAATATTCAAATTGATCCCGCATGTACGCCATTTGTTTTTCTGCCCTTACCGGATCTGCTTTATCTAAAAACAATCCTGATAACATTTCCACATATTGTGATGGTGTGATGACTGGTGTATGATTCATATGCAACGGTTGCATGAATGTGATGTCATTATTTCATTGACGTTTGTCGCGTCAGTGGGTTGGAGGTCACAGGATCTCCGGCCCACATTTTTATACCATAAATACCGGTTACGATTTTGAAATTTCTTTGATATGGATATAAAAATTTGGATCAGCCTGCAGTGATTTGGGTGTGTTTTTGGTTTTGATCTCTTCCCAGTTTTCACATGGGTTGATCCGCATCATATCACCTTTATCAATCGATACATCTACAGGCATCGTAAAACCATCCACTACATTGGTGTACCTGTACCGGATTGATTTTCCTTTGATCATATATTCCAATACAGGAATGCGTGTGTCACGCAGATACTGGTCAAAAAACGGATCGAGATTTTTTCCGGTAAAGGTTGACATGTAATTTTCAACCTGTGCAGAGGTTACTGTTTTGTGATAATATTCCTTTTGCATTCCTCTCAGCATATTGCGGAACATTGCATCATCTTTCAGCCATGTGCGAAGGGTGTGAAGCATGTTGCCACCTTTGTAATACATGTCCCGTGAATCCGGCGCATTGTAATGCGCATCAATAATCGGAGATGCATTGTCGATGTTGTGGCGTGTGCCGATAACATATTCATTACCTGCTTTTGTACCAAAATGATAATCGAGAAAAAGTGATTCTGCATAATTGGCGAAGGATTCATGTATCCACATGTCGCCAATATCCTCATAGGTAATATTATTCGCCCACCATTCGTGCGCTGTCTCATGGACAATAATAAAATCCCATTTAAGACCCCATCCTGATGTGGACAGGTCCCGACCTAGATATCCCTGCATGAATTTGTTTCCGTACGTAACAGAGCTCTGATGTTCCATACCGAGATAAGGTACTTCGATCAGCTTATATCCATCCGAATAAAAAGGATATGGACCAAACCAATATTCAAAGGCACGTAAGGTCTTGTACACATCTTCAAAATGTGTGCGTGCTTTTTCATAATGATCTTCCAGCACATAGAAGTCCAGGTCCAGCACGCCATTTTCTCCCTGCAGTGTATCGACCCAATGTGTATACTTTGCGATGTTGGCATTCACACCATAGTTGTTGATTGGATTGGAAATAGACCAATGCCAGGTACGTGATCCGTCCGGATGATATTCAATTTTTCTGAGACGTCCGTTGGAGGCGTCTGTGAGTCCGGGTGGGGTCGTGATGCGGATGAGCATGCTATCCGGCTCATCGTACATATGTTCTTTGCATGGCCACCAGACGCTGGCACCTATGCCCTGGCAGGATGATGCGACGAACGGATCCCCGTTTTCATCTTTTGACCATGTAATGCCACCGTCCCATGGAGGCCTTACTGCCTCGACTGGTGTTCCTTCATAGTAGATAGTCACCTGATCACTGGTCCCTGCAGGCAAGGGTGAGGGGAATGTCACCCAATACACATTGCCTTCCTTTTTTACTGTAAGCGGGGACCCTCTATATGACGCTTTGGTAACAGCAAGGGGCTCCTGCAGATCGATTTGCATGATCTGGTAAGTAGTGAGGATATCGAATGAGATGGTATTAGAACCTTTAATTGTTTTGTTGGCGATATCAAATGTTGCAGCCAGGTCATAATGGCGGATGTCCCACCAGGCGCGCTCGGGGGTAATGAAGCGTCGGAGGGAGTCCTGGCGGCTTATCGATTGGGCAAAAGAAGCAGACAATCCAAATCCACTAATGGTCAGCAGGATGCAGAAACAATATTTGTTCATTGTATCTAAAGTTCATTTTGAAGAGATGTAAAAGTAATCATCCCTCAAGAGAGTCCACAGGTGGTTTGGATCAACCAGAGATGAATCCGGACTGATCATGATTTTTCAACTATTGATCCGTATTTAAACATTCAATTACATTTGGCTGCTACTATTCAATTAACGGCCTGGTCCCAAGATTTGAAAACAGTTTCTGTCATACTGACGACGTATAATTCTGAAAAAGTGATCCAGCGGACACTTGATTCGATATATGGGCAGGATGGGATCAACACTAAATTTTTTATTGAATTAATTGTCGTTGATGATTCATCGACAGACGGCACAATTCATGTACTGAAACAAAATCCTCTCGTGCTTCTGAGCACAGAAGTAAATTCAGGTGGTCCCAACCGCGGTCGCAACATGGGTCTTGAGATCTGCACCGGTGATTATATCTGCATAGCTGACCATGATGATGAATGGCATACAGACAGGATCATAAAGCTTCTTCCGTTTCTTGAAGAGGTCGCTATCGTTACTTCAGGATATACACTTGTGGATTCTGATGCATCAACAAAAATCGTCCGGTCTAATCCACCCCATGATCTGTTGTCAAAATCCAATTACTATAATACGAATGCTACCTTTTTAAAAAAACTATCCCGCTCGTCCGGAGGTCAAATCGTGTACATGGGGAATATTATTTTTCGGAAGGAGTTAAAAGATATTCGTTTTGAAGAAGTGTATGGTGCAGTCGATTTTGACTGGATATTACGGTTATTCCATCAGCGTGATTCAATTGAAGTATGTGAATCATTATACACACGGCATGTTGATGGCTCCAATCTTTCCCTGCATGAAAAATATCGCCTGAAAGATCATGCTTATTCCCTGGAAGTATTACAGGAGTATGCATCTGAATATCCTAAAGAAGTCAGACAGGGTAAACAAAAAACCCATGGCACCCTGGCCAGGTATTATTATGTAACTGATCAAATGAATAAAGCACGCAGTTTTTTCGTAAAGTCCGGGCTGGATCTTAAAACGCTGTTGTATTTGGTTACGACATTTGGAGGTTCCGCACTGGTCAAAAAGTATTTTAAAGTTTTTGGTTGACGATCATGCTATTTTTTTCCTTCTACCTCAGTTTACGCCTGTTCACAAACGTTACTTCTTCAAATGAAATGGATGTGGCGACAATCTCGTAACCATTATTGCGTAAGAGCTCTACAGTAGCTTTTGATTTAGGAACAGCAGAAGCAGAATTGCGGTCGTGAAACTCAACGCAGATCTGGTCGATCGTAATGGGTAACATCAAAATGTTTTCCAGCACCTGGTATTCAGCACCTTCAATATCCATTTTGAGCAGGTCGATATGATTGTGACCCAACATTTGGCAGATATCGGATAGTGATTTCATTTCCACTTCCACAGCTACATGATCGGGTGTCGTGTTATCGGCAGTTAAACTGCCCGAAACATATTTAGGGTTGGCCGGCAGATAAAATGTTGTAATACCAGTCTTAACGCTGATCCCAAAGGGGAAAAATTTAAATACTGGAGAATGTTTTTGCTGTTTAATCCAGTTAATTGAATTAGGTGTGGGATCAAAACCAAATACGCTGCATCTATGCTTCCGGATTAATGTTGTATCAAAGGAAATATCCTTCCCGATACCGAAAGAGTACACTACAGAATTTTCATTTAGCAAATCCGGCATCACATAAAAACCGCCATAACTGCTTCCATACCATGCATGCTTCGTTTCGATAGTTTTCTGCAGAAAAGCATAGAGCGATTTATCAATCGTCCGGCTCAATTTTCGTTTGCGCTTTGCAGACAGGTAATTGACCCTGATCCTGTTAATCCTGTCTTTAATTTTTTTCAGCATACGGATGATTCTATCTGATAAGGGCTGTGTTGGATTGAGTCTTATAAAAACCTACCTGACAAG
>JANPKZ010000134.1:0-5641 GCA_031426295.1 Saprospiraceae bacterium | reverse complement strand
TATCCGGTGAACCCGGCCATGCACCACCTACGGCAAGATTGAAGATGAAAAAGAAATTTTTATTAAATGGCCAGGGTTGCCCATTAAGATCAGCCGGTGTCTCTGTATGATACACTTCACCATCGATCATGAACTCAATGAGATTATTTTCCCAATTGATCGAATACACATGAAATTTTTCCTGGTAGCTATCACCACTGCTGACAAACTTGTTGACACTGTTATACTGATGCTGTGCCAGGTTGGCTCCATAATGCAATGTACTGACCACGCGATTGGGAAGATCACCTGTCATCTCCATAATGTCGATCTCGCCACAGGCAGGCCATCCCACCGCATCAATATTGGATCCTAACATCCAGAGCGCTGGCCAGATCCCTTTTCCCTCTGGAAGTGCAGCACGGATATCGATACGACCAAATTTGAATTGTTGTTTTCCTTTGGTGACAAGACGGGAAGAGGTGTATTGATAATTATCAAAATTTTGCTTCTTCGCGGTGATCACCAGGAGGCCATTCACAATGGAAGTATTCTCCTGGCGATAATATTCAAGTTCATTATTTCCCCATCCGCAATTATTCGGACAACCATTCCCGATCTCATACGTCCAGTCCGCTGTATTCAATTCTTCACCCACAAATTCATCACGCCATACGAGGTTGTACCCATCATATGCCTCAGGTGATGTTGCACCTCCTGAAGGAATAGTAAGACCTGCAATATTGTCATCATCATCTTCGATCGTGATGACAATCACATCTTTCACCATCGACAGGTTCAGTGGATTGTAAAATTTTATTTCAAACGACTCAATAGGCTCTTTACCCTCATCAGACGTAACCCGAAATGATATCGCCTTCTGCGTCTCTCCTTTTGCAAACTGAAGATTACCACTGGTGAGTATCCGATAATCGTCTGGTGATTCAGCACTACCTGGTACTGCCGCAAATGACACAATAGCATTCGTAGTATTATTTCCAGTGAGTGTCACCTGCAGATCCACCACCGCATCTTCATCACCCTCCTGTACAGTGATATCACTCACCGTGATCTGTGGGAGATCCAATCCAGGCGCCGCTCCATCATTGTCATCTTTGCATCCTCCCATCACAACTATGGTAACCAAGGCTATCATAATAAGTGATTTCTTACCTGTCAACATCCAATTAATATTTACCATATCTATTTTTTTTGTTCCTCATCAGGAGGACATTATATTTATTTTTATCAACCATTTTGTTCTGCTCCCTGCTCCTTGCTCCCTGCTCCCTGCTCCTTTCTTCCTTTCTTCCTTTACTCCTGTGATCCTGTGATCCCGTGCTCCCGTGCTCCCTTTATTGGTAAACTCTCACATAATCCACCTCCATCCGCTGCGGCCATATCGCTGTATCCACGCCCATCTTTCCGCCCCAATTACCACCCACCGCAATATTCAATATCATGTGAAAGTTACGGTCAAATGGCCATGCATCACTTCCCTCATTCCTGTTTTCAAATGTCAGGTAATGTTGTCCATCAAAATAAAACTGGATCTTCTCAGCATCCCATTCGATAGAATATTCATGAAATTCAGTACTGAGTGTATTCGAATAAATTCCTTTTGTGACCTGTGTCCCTGCAAGATGATTAAAGCTTCCCGTATGCACAGTACCAAATAAGCTATCCGGTAAATACCCAACAAATTCCATGATATCAATTTCACCACTGGCCGGCCATACGCCATACGCCCAATCCGTAGGCAACATCCAGATTGCAGGCCATACACCTCTACCTGAAGGAAGTTTTGCCCTGATTGCCATACGTCCATAGGTCCAGTCTCCTTTGTGCTTGCTCACAAGACGAGCGGATGAATAATCACGCGTCATGGTTTTTGCTTTATGTGCTTCCACAATCAGGTGTCCATTTTCTACACGTGCGTTTTCTATTTTGCCTGTTGTATAATATTGCAGTTCGTTATTCCCCCAGCCACAATTTGACGGACATCCATCTCCCTGGTCATAACCCCATTTGGTTGCATCCGGTAATCCAGTGCCATCAAATTCATCTGACCACACAAGCTTTCTTTCTTTCAAGGGACAATTGATATATGTAGCTGCTGACCACGTCATAATTGCCATGACACACCATGCTCCCACAATCAAAATGCTTTTACACTTTTCCATACAATCTCGTATCTGATCTTAAAGAGCTACAAATGTTAATTCAAACCAGCCCTCTGCTGCCGGCGTACCATCCTGTCCACGTATCCGCGCACGCAGTACCAATTCGCTTTCGGTGAGGATCATGACATCCATAACATTATCCATATCCCATACCCCCATGAATTGATCGTTCTCAATAATGATCTGATCCAGTCCTCCGGTACCCGTCCCCTCGAGGAAAATAAATTCACTTAAACCACCATCGTAATCTTCGGGCATGTATCCATTCCACGGATTTACACTTTGGCCATTGTTATCATTCAGATATCCTGAACCCTGGAAATAAAAACAGAACTTATCGTCGTACTGCGCGTCCTGTAATCCTCCCTGAGGTGAAGTATACCAGGAGAAATCACCATTTGTGGGTCCTACTTTTACGGCACCTCCCGCTGTAGTCCATGTCCAGCATTTTCCTGCTGCACCACATCCACCGGATAGTAATTCAAGTTTTGGTGTACATGGCAACGGTGCATCTTTTACAATTGTGATTTTTTGTGAAACAGATGTGGTTCCACTGCCACCCGCTTTTGAAACAAACAACGTAATTGTAAATTCACCAGCATCGGTATACAATACTGTGTCAGTTGCTGCAGAAGATGTTTTTGGCGTCGCACCTGGCAGATCCCACAACCGCTGAAAACTTCCAGCCGTCAGATCCCGGATCACTACTCTATTGGAATCACCTTCGAGGAATTGCACACTCATCTGAGGATCATCAGGCCCTGGCCCCAATTGAAAATCATCATCACGATCCGGCTCACATGCCATCACGAACATGGAGAAAATTGCGAAGAAGTATATTTTATTGATCATTGTCATTTTCATTTAAACTGATAGTGAGTAGTGAACAGTGAGCAGTGAGAGAACAAGTAAGCAATGATGTCGTGAGTCGTGAATCGTGAATTGCTACCTGAACTGAGCGAAGTCGAATTGTGCGCCATAAGTCTGGCGTCTGGCATCTTAGTATCTGGCATCAAAAAACTCATTTCGTAATTCGTAAACCGTCATTAATCATTCGTACCTCGTCACATAACTCGTATCTCAACTTCGTACTTCCAACCGCGTACTTTGTACTTCTAATATCCCGGGTTCTGCGTCAGCGCCCCGTTAGTAGCCTGTATCTGTGATGAAGGAATCGGAAACAACTCATGCACACCTGCTACAAAACCAAGCGAGCTCAATTCTGTCGCAGCTCTTCCTGTACGTACAAGATCAAAGAAGCGATGTGCTTCAAGACCTAACTCAATACGACGCTCGCGTAGAATGGCATCCAGCAATCCATCACCAGACACTGTGATCTCCGGGTTCTGAACTCTTGCCCTTACTTCATTCAGCGATTTTCGCGCAGCAGTTTCATCACCTGTGTGAAACGCAGCTTCTGCATGCATCAGCAAGACATCGGCATACCGGATCACCCTGTCATTAGAGCCACCATTGGGATTCGGATCACCAAAAGGAGCATCTTCTGATTTCGGGCTAAAATATTTTTTAGCATAATACGGATGTGGAACTCCGCCTGTGGCATCAATTGTAAATGTTCCCCGGTCACCCATCTCATCACCTTCACGAAATACTGTTGACTTTAGTCTCGGATCTTCAAATCCTTCAGCAAAAAATTCATCAACAAAATCCTGTGTAGGAATATTAAATCCATAGCCCGCAAACTGGCCACGCGCACGGGTGAAAACATTTGTAAAGCTGCCTTCATTTGCATTATTAAAACCCCAATTCCCGCCAGAGGCATTCATATACTGGATCTCAAAAATGGATTCTTCATTATTCTCTCCATATAGCGGAAATATATCAGCATAATCAGCGACAAGTTGATATTCACCGGATTGAATGATAGCTTCCGCTACTGCTTTCGCCTCTGCCCAATTTTGTCTCCAGAGATATGTCTTCACTAATAAAGCCTGCGCAGCTCCGACTGTAATTCTGCCAATGTCCTGAGAAGGATATTCACTACGTTTCCATAAATCATTAGCCGCTTGCTGCAAATCTGATTCGACAAGATCCCACACTTGATCCGCTGTAGCACGGGGCATTTTGTATTCTGATGGAGCCAAAACATGATCTGCTAATGGTACACCACCAAACATGGTCACGAGGTTATAAAAATTCCATGCACGAATAAACCTTGCTTCACCAAGAATACGGGCTTTGAGATCTTCATCCATTTCAATGGCAGGTACTTTCTCAAGTACCACATTCGCACGATAGATACCTTCATAGTTGGCACCCCATTCTGCTTCCAGTAACTCTCCATTCGCGGGACCTTTAAATGTTTCCAGTTGTAAAAGTTCATTCACATCGTTATCACCGGATCCACCTTTCTCACTGTCATCAGACATGATGTCACCCCAGAACCAGCGAAAGTGTCCTGCACTGGATATTTGAAATTGAAGTGTAGCGTATGCAGCATTCACTGCCGCAATTGCATCCGCTTCAGTACGATAAAAGTTTTCTTCATTTATACCAACAATTGGCGCTTTCTCTAAAAATTCTTTCTCACACGATACACCTGCAAGAGAAATGAAAATGATGAATATATATTTTGTTTTCATGTTGTCAGATCATTAAAAGGTTACACTAACACCACCCATCACTGTACGTGCCTGCGGATAAAAACCACGGTCAATACCCAATTCCAGGCTGCCACCCACACTTCCAATTTCAGGATCGAGTCCTTCATAATTCGTAAAGGTCAGCAGGTTATGACCGGATACATAGACTTTGAATTTTTCAAAACCCACTTTCTGTAACCATGCTTTCGGAAAATTATATCCAAGCTGGAGTGTTTTGATCCGCATATAAGAACCTTCTTCCACAAAACGATCAGAGATCCTGGCATTTTGATTCGGATCATTCAGGTTGACACGAGGCTCATCATTAGATGTACCTGGACCAGTCCAACGCTCCAGCACAGAAGCAGGACGATTGACATACGTAAAATCATATCGAACTGTGCTATTAAAAATATCATTGCCGCTTGTACCCTGAAGAAATACATTCAGTTCTATTCCTTTCCATTCCAGCTCACCCGTAAATCCATACGTAAGATCGGGTGTTGGGTTCCCAATATATGTCTGATCATTGGCATCGATCACACCATTTCCATCAAGATCTTTGAAGCGAATATCTCCCGGCGCAGTTTCAGCATTTTGAAATGCTGCTGCCTCCACTTCTTCCGGCGTCTGGAAAATTCCATCCGTAACAAAGCCAAAGAAAGATGCGAGCGGATGGCCTACATCAGTTTTTGCAGCAAAGGCATTTGCAGATTGTACAATTCCGGAAAAGACTGGCTCACCTCCTGCTCCCAACCCTGTGACTTCACTTTTCAGGAAAGCAACATTACCACCAAAGGAATACCTGAGTGCATGCTCGTTATTGCGATACCCAAGTGATAACTCAAATCCCCTGTTCTCAGCTGTAGCAATATT
>JANPKZ010000133.1:0-33699 GCA_031426295.1 Saprospiraceae bacterium | reverse complement strand
CTTTCCTCACCCTGAGAAGATCAAGAAAGGAAAAGATCGTGATCCATACGGCGCGATCAAAGCTTTCTTCGGTGATAGTAATGTGGTGGTTTTACCAAATGATGCTGAGGACAAATATTTTCTTAGCACATTGGATGAAGTCCCCGGTATGGATCGTATGCTCGAGTCTTATAAAATCCCAAAATCAGAGTATCCGATTTTTAAAGAAATAGTCCTCCACTCGTTGGCAGATCTTAATGTGCTGACGAAAGAACTGACGCAGGGAAAGATTGGATTCAGCGATCCCTTAGGGAAAATGCTGGATGATCTGGACGAGGAAGACCGCGATTAACCTTCACAGGCAGTAGTCGTTATATTTCATCGATTGCACTGGAAAGTAACCAGGCTCTGTCGATATAAACCCTGTTTTCCCGGGGCTCGCATACTATTTCAGCTATATTTGCCGCTCTTACAACAGACTAAAAGCCAGATATTGTGGGTATTCTCATCTTCCTTATCCTCTCGTACATCTTATTGAGCATCAGCCTGTACATGCTTTTTCCGAAGGCAGGTGTGCCCGCTGTAAAAGGCCTCATTCCGGGCGTCAATTTTGCCGAATGGTGCAAGCTCATCGGGCGAAAACCTTCACATGCGTGGTGGCTTTTATTTCCCATCGTCAACATCTTTATTTATTGCGGCATGACCGTTGACCTTGTGAGATCTTTTAATAAGCTCGGCTTTATTCACAGCTCCCTGGCAGTTATTTATGCGCCTGCCATCTTCTTCTCTATTGCAACTAACAAGAATGATAAATATGCAGGCCCCATCCTGCCTCGTGAAGAAGAATACAAAGCACAAATCGCGGATGCGATCAAAAACAACAAACCTCGCCAGGCTGAAAAGCTTGTCAACAGCAATCCGTACAAAAAATCACAGGTCCGTGAGTGGACCGAAGCTATCGTGTTTGCTGTTTTTGCCGCAGCTTTCATCCGCATGTTTTTGCTTGAAGCATATAAAATTCCAACACCATCCATGGAAGGATCACTCCTCGTAGGTGATTTCCTTTTTGTAAGCAAAGCACATTATGGCATTCGCACACCTATGACCGTTGCGATGTTTCCTTTATTGCACAACACGATTCCGGGTGTGGGTTCAGAATCATATTTCGAGAAACCAGCGCTGCCATATTTCCGTTTACCGGCACTGGAATCAATAGATCGAAACGAACCTATCGTATTCAACTGGCCGGTAGGTGACAGTGTATACCTGTCTCCGATTCGTTCGTACACTGCACAACAGGTTCGTTCTAATCCGGATGTTGCAAACGAAGTTCGGAATGCAAAACTGATCACACGTCCGATCGATAAAAAAGATCATTACATCAAACGTTGTATCGCCATCGGTGGAGATAGCCTCGAGATACGTGACAGACAGGTATATATAAATGGAGCACCAGTTACAAATCCAAAGCACCTTCAGTTCATGTACAGGATCGATGCCGCCAATATCAATTGGGGTAAGGTTGAAGAAATGGGAATCAAAGTTCCTTCGGGTAATAAAGTAGGACCATACTTCCTGGACGATGAACAAATCCAAAAAATAAAAAGCATTGATCCAACAGCCAATGTTCAGCTGGTGGATGTAAGTGCCTATTCATCCGGATTGTTTCCATTTGATCAGCAACATTTTAACTGGACGGTAGACAACTATGGTCCGATCTATATTCCAAAAAAAGGTGCGACTGTATCACTGACACCAGAAACAATAGCATTGTACCGACGTGTCATCGACGTGTACGAAAACAATGACTATGAAGAAAAGAATGGCCAATACATCATCAATGGAGTCCCATCGGTCACATATACATTCAAGCAGGACTATTTCTGGGCCATGGGGGATAATCGCCACAACTCAGAAGATTCCCGCGCCTGGGGATTTGTGCCCCATGACCACATCGTCGGCAAGCCATTATTTATCTGGTTTTCAACCAAAGACGGCAACATGGGCAATGGCATTAATTGGAACAGGATATTTACCTCTGCCTACAAAATGGATTAGGGGTTTTCAACAAGAAGATTGTATTTTGGTTATAGACAAGTAACATCTGTCACCCTTATGGCCAAATACTCCTCTTTGATCTTAAGTTGTTTTCTTTCTGCTCACTTGCTTTCATTACAGGCCCAGTCCGCCAGTGATCTATACCTGTTTACACTTACAGAAGCTGATTCCGAACGCTATATACATAGTGCCAAATTTTTAAGCGGCTTTAATAAAGGTGGATACACAAACCAACCCTGGTTTACTCCCATGGGAGACATGCTGGTAAGTGTCAGAAAATACGGAGACACACAGAATGATATATGGCAATTATCACTGGACACCAGGAAATATAAAAAGCTCACATCCACACCTGAATCAGAATATTCACCCCGCTTACATCCGGATGAGGATCATCTGACATTCATTCGAAAAGTGGGTACAGAACCCCTTGACCAACAGGTGTATAAAGTCCAAATGAACACCGGTGTGCTGGAATCTGCAACAATAAATCTGAAAGACATTGGATACTATACGTGGATCAGTAATAATGAACTGGGTTTGTTGCGGATCGATGATTTCGGGCATAAATTGAGCTTTTATGAAACAGATACTCATAAAAGCAGAAGGATCACTACAGTTATTGGACGCACACTACTGTCAGGCAAAGATGGAACGCTGATCTATATCCACAAGTATGATAAAGATTATTGGTACATCAAAAAATATCAGCCACAGACATCAACCATCGAGATCATTACACAAACGAAAGGTCTGAATGAAGATTTTACGGTTGGTCCTGATGGGACATATTACATGGGTGACAAAAAGTCTCTGTATTATTTCAGGCCTGGCATCGATAAAGAATGGAAACTGTTGGGAGATCTTTCTCCATATGGTATTACAAATATCACAAGGCTTGCTATAAGCCCCAATGGAAAACAACTGGCATTAGTATCCTCAAAAGAAGGCGTCTGATGAATAGACTGAGTTGGATGTGTCTGATGTTGTTTTGTATTTCATGTTCTTCAATTAAAAAGGAGATCACTGCACACCGGATGCAATACAAAACCGATTTTCTACATGACGAAAGATCACCCTTGAAAGAGGCAGACCTGGTAAACCTGGATTTTTATCCACCATTGAAATCTGCAAAAGTCAAAGCCAATTTTAAATTAACTCCAACTGAAGAACCGTTTGAGTTGCCAACCTATAGTGGTATCACCAGGACATATCGTAAATACGGTATAGCAACCTTTTCATGGAATGGAAACCCAACGTCCCTGGTTTTGTATCAAAACATGACATTGATTTCTAATCCGGCATACAAGGATTATTTGTTCCTTCCCTTTAAGGATGAGACCAGTGGTGTAGAGACGTATGGTGGTGGCCGGTATCTGAATATGTCAAAAGAAGATACGGCGGATGGTCAGATCACCATTGATTTTAATAAAGCCTATAATCCCTGGTGTGCGTATAGTGAGGGGTTTAATTGCCCAATACCGCCTATAGAAAACCACCTCAATTTCCCTGTTTTAGCGGGAGAACGACAGTATAAGGGAGAGGTAAAGCATTAACAATGCCTGAAGTATACATTTCGTAGCTTTGTATTCGTTTAGAAAAAAAAGATACGGATGATTTTTGCGCTACTTATTTCACTGTTCTTTCACCCTCTCTCTACTGCCACTACTAAAGCACCTGTTCAGCGATGGCTCGTTGAAGTCCAGGATAATGCTACCTGTTTTGATCAATGGTGGCAGCAGCAATCTTTTGGTGCTGATGGTTCGTTTAGAAAAAAACTACCGGTGGATAATTGGTGGGTAATAGGCGTTCCTGCACAACGTTTGTCTTCTCTTCAGGGTTTGTCATGCATCATTCGCCTGACAGAAGATCATGAGATTGTCTTACGTAACACCACCCCTAATGATCCCGGGTATATCAACCAGGGTGATATGGCTTTAATGGGCATGCCAGCTGCATGGGATATTGCCAAAGGGGGTTTGACATCTCGTGGCGATACGATCGTAGTGGCGGTTATAGATGATGGATATCAATCCACCCATGTTGACCTGAAGCAAAATTTATTTTACAACCATGATGAAATACCGGGAGATGCAATTGATAATGATGCTAATGGATATGTTGATGACTTCCTTGGCTATAATATCTCCACCGAAAATGATGCTCATCCTGTCAGAAAGCATGGGACTGAAGTAGCCGGAGTCATTGGTGCACGTGGGAATAATAGTACAGGGATTGCTGGTGTCAACTGGCATGTAAAATTAATGTTGCTCAGCGGTGCTGATTTTGAATCTGAATTGATCGAGGCCTATCAATATATAGTGGATATGCGGAAGTCATACCGGCAATCCAACGGAAGTAAAGGCGCTTTTATAGTGGCTACAAATCTTTCAGGTGGCGTAGAATTTGAATTTGCGGCAGATCATCCACTTTGGTGTGAAATGTATGATCGAATGGGCGAGGAGGGAATTCTAAGTGTGAGTGCTGCTCCTAATAATGAAGTTTCTGTGGATGAAGTAGGTGATATGCCGACAACTTGCACATCACCATACATGATCGCTGTGACGAATGTCGATCTGCAGGATGATATAGTCGCGAATGCAGGATATGGTCCTGTCAGTATCGATCTGGGTGCACCTGGAAATGGAACATATACGACCGCTCCAACCGACAACTACCTTGAATTTACGGGCACCAGTGCCGCGGCACCTCATGTAACCGGAGCAATTGCCCTGATGTACAGCACACCTTGCGGTGCCTTTCTCAATAATCTTGAATCTGATCCTGCCGGGATAGCTGCGAAAGTGCGTGATATTCTCTTTTCAACTGCTACTGCTAACAATTCGCTGGATGGCATCACCGTAACCGGTAAAAGGATCCAGATGAATGCAGCTATGCAGGAAACACTAGAACTGAACTGCGATGAACCTGAATCAGGAAGCCTAAAGATCGTATCCCTCTATCCAAATCCTCCTAAACAGGATCAACATGTAACTGTGCGTTTTGAGGTGGCTGGTGATACCAGTGAGGTGTTTCTCGAGATATACACTGTTGCCGGGGCAATGATGGCCCATTATGATGTGACGGCGGAAAACTTTGCTGACGGGTTGGGGAATATTGACCTAAACACCGCGGGACTGCCTCCTGCAATCTACCTCGTGACCATCCGCAGGGGTAAAGAAAAGGACACCGTGAAGCTGTTCGTTCGGTAACCTGTGTCCAACATCCTGATAGAGAGTTGGGTCGCTAAAATTATCTTCGGGCCGGAGCTGAATAAATATGCAGATAATTTTATCTTTGCACTCCATTTGAGGGATCGGCTTCGTAGCTTAATTGGATAGAGCACCTGACTACGGATCAGGAGGTTGAAGGTTCGACTCCTTCCGAAGTCACCAAATTAGTAGGTAACTTATTGATTTATAAGTATTTGTAACAAAAAGTAAAAAGCGTCCATCATGTCAAGGATATGTCAGCTGACAGGTAAAAAACCGATTACAGGCAACAAGGTCTCGCATTCAAATATGAAGACCAAGCGTAGGTTTTTGCCTAATCTTCAGAAGAAAAACTTCTTTATTCCTGAAACAGGACAGACGGTACAGATCAATGTATCCACCTCTGCGCTCCGGACTATCGATAAACTCGGTCTGTATGAATACCTGAAACGCCTCAAGGCAGAAGGATTCGACACCGGAATCACATTAAAAAAGAAAGTGTAATACGTCACCATCATGGCAAAGAAGTCAAAAGGTAACCGACACCAGATCATCCTCGAATGCACAGAGCATAAGACCACTGGTCTGCCCGGTACGTCACGTTATGTGACACAAAAAAACAGGAAGAATACCCCGGATCGCCTGGAGCTGAAGAAATTCAACCCGATCCTGAAGAAGATGACTGTTCATAAAGAAATTAAATAGTAAAAATCAGTAACCATGGCTAAAGTTTCGAAGAACGCCAAAGTAGCTCAGCGGGCCGCCAATGTCGGTTCCGGGAGAGACTTCGTCAAAGTGGTAAAACCAGTTAAGGACCCCGTAACAGGAAAATATTCCTATAAAGAGGTGATGGTTCACAAAGACAAAGTCAAAGAGTTCTTTGCAGAGAAATAGGCAAGGAGTTTTTTTTTAAAAAAACTTTCATCTGCAAGTAATGATATCTGAATAGTCAGGACGCACTATTCAGATATCTTTATGTTATACCACGACCATCCACATGAGTTTCTTCAAAAAGTTTTTTTCCAAAGAAAAGGAACAGGAATTAGAACAGGGTCTCGAAAAGACCAAGTCTAACCTCTTCCAGAAAATTTCGAAAGCCGTAGCCGGCAAATCGAAAGTGGATATCGAAGTCCTCGATGAACTCGAAGCCGCCCTCATCGCCAGTGACGTAGGACTGGAAACGACCATCAAAATTATTGATCGAATTGAGGCACGTGTCGCACGTGATAAATATCTTAACGCAAGCGATCTCAATGCCATCCTGAAGGAAGAGATCGCGGGCCTTCTCACTGAAAACAATACCACAGATCTTGACGATTTCGAATTGCCTGCAGGCAAGAAGCCATACGTGATGTTGGTGGTTGGTGTCAATGGTGTAGGCAAGACTACGACCATTGGAAAACTTGCGTATCAATACAAACAAAAAGGTCTGAACGTATTGCTCGGCGCTGGTGATACTTTTCGTGCTGCAGCCGTAGATCAGTTGAAAATATGGGCTGATCGGGTAGGCTGTGGTTTTTTTAGTAAGGGCATGAATACAGATCCTGCTGCAGTTGCCTTCGAAGCAGTGCAGGAAGGACTGAGAACAAATGCTGATGTGATCATTATCGATACAGCAGGCAGATTGCATACAAAGCTTCACCTGATGCGCGAATTGACCAAGATCAAAACCTCGATCAACAAATCACTCCCTGGTGCACCTCATGATGTAATGTTAGTGCTGGATGCAACCACTGGACAAAATGCGATTGAACAATGCCGTCAGTTTTCAGAAGCAACCGAAGTGACATGTCTGACATTGACGAAGCTCGATGGAACAGCGAAAGGTGGTGTTGCACTTGGAATTTCAGACCAGTTTAAGATCCCCATTCGTTTTATTGGAGTTGGAGAACGTATTGATCAGTTGCAGATCTTTAATAAAAAAGCTTTTGTAGAATCCCTTTTCAAAGGGGTTGCTTCAACCACTCCGGCGGAATCATAAGTCTTGCAAAAGAAAAAGGTGGTTCCCATTTCTGAAAACCACCTACCTACAAATAAATGTCCAACCAAAAATCTTACCTGATATAAATCATCAGGGCTGATCACCATTATTGATCAGGTGAATCGTGATATTATATCGTGTCAGCTGACGCTCCTGTGTGAATTTTACTTTCTGGAAATTCAATACCTGCTTAACGTATTCGCAGGCTGGGCCGCTGTCACCATTTATATCGAGTACGATTACTTCATTTCGTGCATTGATCATAAATCCGATCTGTACATCCTGCTCTGGTATCTCAGGAAATGAGACTTCAGTGCGCTTGAATAATGAGTAGATCTGTCTCTGTAACGCTGATAATGAACTGTTTGAAGGATTGGATTCTGCGCGTAGCTCCAAACCTGGAACGGTAAAAAATAAGGCTAAAAAAAGGATTACGGGTTTCATATGGCGTACAATTGATTTTGGTATATGTGGGTCTTTGTCAGAAAGACGACATTATCACCTGGCAAGTTGCACCCACCCCTTCCCTTTTCGTCTAATGGATTACATTGATCTACCAATGCCGGAATCATCATGTATATAATTTCCGGATATCCCATGGTTTATTTTAAAGTGTGCCTCTTTCGGGCTCAACATTAAAAATTTCCGGTTTACCTACTAACTCTCCGAGGGTTGGATCCAGAAGGAATATGGATCGGAGATAATTGTCTATAATTGATCTCAGATTGGAATTAGCTGCACATGAATAAGCTTTATACGTTTGCTGCGATCATCAGCGTCTCTTTTTGTTTATTTTCTTTTTCAACGAATCCTCCGGATGGACACACAGGTGCACCTGGTGATATGTTTTGTTTCCAATGCCATAGTGATGCGAATCCGGCGTTGAACGGTACAATAACATTGGAAGGTTTTCCGGATGTGATCACACCAAATGAAACCTATTCTCTCAAGATCACCAACAGAGTAACGGAAGGTGTAGCCGTGAGGGGAGGTTTTCAAATGACCATTTTAAGTCCGTTCAATACCCGGGCAGGAGATTTTTCAAATCCGGATCCTAATTCCGCGGTTTCTGTTTCTGGCGGCAGGCAATATTGGGACCACGATCCTGCACTTCAATATCCTGACAGTAATCAGTTGGTGAGCTGGACCGTATTATGGAAAGCACCGGAGATGCCATCCGGAAGTCTGATCACCTGGTATGCAGCAGGCAATATTGCTAATGGTAATTTTCAAAATACCGGCGACCGCATTGTGGGTGCCAATGGTAGCGGAACTGTAATTATCGCAGCGACAGGTGATGCATCACACGTACAACCAAGAATTTTTCCAAATCCCGGTTCAGATATTTTAAATGTGATTTGTATTGAAAATGAATTCTGTTCAGGCAACATTTCATTTTACAACCTTACAGGTCATTTCGTAGGAAAAGCTGAATTAGATAATGGAAAAGTATTTGTTCCGTCTCTTATAGCTGGCGTATATTTATTAAAAATATCGAATGGCGAATCCCAGCATGTGGTTCGCTGGACGAAATTGTAGTCTCACCCTTCGATTTTTCTCATTCGGATAGTAAATCTACCCTCTGGATTTACATCGGGCAGCATCAAAGAAGTACAAGTGTCTTTGTTCTATTTACCTATTCAAAATCTGCAGATATGGATCGTAAGTACGCATTTTTAGGATTATTCGCCAGCCTCATCCTTTGGCTTGGATTCTCTGCCAATCCACCTAACGGGAGAACAGGAGCGCCGGGTGAAGGACTCTGTTCAGATTGTCATAATCAAACGAACCCTCCTCAAGAGGGGTTGATCGTAGTGACAGGTATGCCTTCTACGATTATTCCCAACACGCAATATGTACTGACAATGACAAGCACCATGTCGGTTGATCCTACCATGGAGGACATAGAGCGTGCAGGATTTCAATTGACCATACTGAACAGCAGTAATCAACAGGCAGGTGACATGATGACACCATCTTCCGGCTCCACATTGCAAAATTCGAGTGGAAGACAATATTGGGAACACAATCCCTTCCAGTTATATCCGGCGAATGACATGGTTACATGGACAGTAATATGGACGTCACCTGCTGGCCCGGCAAATACCACAATCACCTATTACGCCGCTGGCAATATTGCTAACGGAAATACTTTCAGCTCCGGTGACAGGATTGTACAGACTACTGGAGGAGGCATGCTGATGGGTGGAGGCAGCAATCTTTCGGTTACAATCAATAATATCAATCATGTCCAGTGCAATGGCCAAAGCAATGGAAGTGCCACCGCCGTTCCTGCAGGGGGATCTACTCCCTATACCTATAGCTGGTCTAATGGAACATCAAATGCTACACTATCTAATGTGCCTGATGGTATATATACAGTAACGGTTACTGACAATATATCTGCAACCGCAACAGCAAGTGTTACTATTACGGAACCTCCAGTTCTTGTATTGAACACTCCTAATATCAATAACCTTTCCTGCAATGGTGCTAACAATGGCTCGATCACATCAAGCGCATCTGGTGGTGTGAACCCATATTTTTTCCAGTGGAGCAATGGCTCTACAGGAACAACTATTTCTAACCTGGCAGCAGGTTCATATACAGTAACTGTAACTGATGACAATAACTGTACAAAGACAGCAACCTACACAGTTACACAGCCTGGTGTATTGACGATTAATCTTGTAAATCTGTCTCATGAGACATGTGCAGGAGAAAATGATGGTTCTATTACCATCAGTGCTACCGGTGGTACCGGACCATATTTTGCTGAATGGTCTAACAGCACCATTGGTTTAACCAATGCAGGTCTTGAACCCGGCATCTATTCCGTGACTGTGACTGATAATAATGATTGCACGAAGACAGCTTCGTATACGGTCAATGCTGGTGGCACAATAAATGTAACGTTACTACAGATCCAACATGTCACATGTAACGGAGGCAACAATGGTGGGATATCCATCAGCGCATCCGGTGGTGTGAGTCCGTATTCATATGATTGGTCAAATGGAAGTTCGGGGGCTGCCATCACAGGTTTGGTGGCGGGAACATATCTCGTTACAGTTAGTGATGCTAACGGTTGTGAAGTGGTCAGCAATTATACAGTGAACCAGCCGACCGCCATCAATGTATCTATCGGACAGACAGGAGTAAATACATGTTTTGGTCAAACGAATGTAGACCTGACAGCAACAGCCAGTGGCGGCTCACCGGGATATACAGCACTATGGTCGAATGGTGTTACGGGATTGACAAATAATGATTTGGGTGCAGGGTCATATACGATCACAGTAACAGATGTGAGTGGATGTACCAAAACTGCTTCATCTGTTGTCACACAACCTGAACAACTGGTCGTAAATGTGACGACCACAGACGAAACCTCCTCTGGTGCTAACAACGGCACAGCAACAGCTAACGTTACCGGAGGTAATCCTCCGGCAACCTATCTCTGGAATACAGGAGCTACTACTCAAAACATAACTGGCCTTGTTCCGGGAATTTATAACGTGACAGTAACGGATGTTTCAGGCTGTACGGCCACAGGTTCAGGACAAGTGAATGCGTTTGGATGCACCATCAGTGTGGCGCTTGGTTTCGATGTTACTGTATGTGAGGATGCCACTGCATTGTTGATTCCTGTAGTGACGGGAGCTTCCGGAGCTGTATCATATCTATGGTCAAATGGAAGTACAAATGATACCCTCGAGGTAGCAACAGGTGGTACATTTTGTATATCGGTTCTTGATGCAGCCAATTGCGCAGCATCCGATTGTATCGATGTAACAGAAATAATTCTTCCGGCACTGGATTGTCCGGTAACAGGTGAATCTGCACCAGGTGCTAATGATGGAGTTATTGATTGTTCGGGTCTGGCAGGATTTGCCACATGGCTATGGAGTAATGGTGCTACCACACCGTCGATTGTAGGTCTTTCGCCAGGAGAATATTGTGTGACAGCTACTGATGTGAATGGTTGTACCAGGACGCAATGTTTTAATGTGCAGTCGGGTAATTGTAATCTTGTCATCACATCATTAATTTCAAATGTGGCTTGCCATGGTGATTCTACAGGTTCCATTTCTGTGAATGTTGAAGGAGGAACTCCTCCATATAATTATACCTGGTCGACACCATTACTTGGCAACCTGCCTGCAGGCACCTATAGTGTGACGATTACCGATGCAGCCGGATGTATTGAAACAAGGTCGTATGACATTACAGAACCACCTGCCATCGTGATTACTGTTGATACAATTTTTCCGGTTGAAGATTTTCCGTCGGGCGTAATTCAAATTTCAGTTAGTGGGGGCGTACAACCTTATTCATATCTCTGGACATTCCCGCAAGGTGATACATCTTCCACAGAAGATTTATCCGGACTGGATCAGGTTGGTGATTATTCACTTCAGGTGACAGATGGAAATGAATGTGTCGTCATCCTGGATTCTATCAATGTGCCATTAAGTATTGCCGTAGATCCATCTCCAACATTTAGAACGCTAAGGGTGTATCCTGTACCTGCAGATGATAACCTGACGATTGAAATAGAAAAGCAATTAACTGAGGTAATGATTCTCGGTGTTGATGGGCGTTTATACCAGCAGGTTCTAAATCCTTCTTCAAATAAAATTGATGTAGCTGATCTGGATGCGGGCTGGTATATCCTGCGAATGACGGATGGGGAGAATTGGTATATCGCGCGGATGGTGAAGTAGAAAGTAAAAAAGTGATTAGATAGATGCGATGTATGCGAAAGTGTACATCGCTTTTTTTTGGTGTGGGATCAATAAAACCAAAATCATAAAAAGGCGATTTGACTTTGGAAGTCACAAGACATAGATTCAAATTGACTTTTCGGAACATAGCCAATAATGGCAAATTGACCGATTTTAACGAAACGGATTTCGTAGAAATCCGTTTTGACTTTTCAATTGTTAGATTGAGATTTCAAAATGATTTTTGAAGCAATACTCTCAAAATCAATTTGACCCATTTTAACAAAACTGATATCCGAGAAATCGGTTTTGTCTTAAGGAGATGGTAATCTTTGCAAATTTGGAGGACTTGTTATGGCAAAACAGATAACCGAGAAATCGGTTTTGTCTTTTGGAAATGATTGAATTGCAATACTATCGTAAACTTAGTAAAGCTCTATTTGAAGCAACTACAAATTTTACCGAATACAGAATCCCTTTTTTACCGAATACCACTTTTACTGAATACCCTTTTTACCGAGTACCGAATACCTTTTTTACCGAATACCGAAGTATTAATCCAACTTCAGCACCTCAAGAAACGTCTTCTGCGGCACCTCTACAGATCCGATCTGACGCATCTTCTTCTTTCCTTCTTTCTGCTTTTCAAGAAGTTTACGCTTACGTGAGATGTCACCACCATAACACTTGGCAGTTACATCCTTACGCATCGCAGAGATTGTCTCACGCGCTATGATCTTGGCACCAATGGAAGCTTGTATCGCTATGACAAACTGTTGTTTCGGAATAAGGTCTTTAAGTTTCGCGCAGATCTTGCGACCAAATGCTTCTGCCTTATCACGGTGTACTAATGAGGAAAGCGCATCAACCGGATCCCCATTCAGACGAATGTCAAGTTTGACAAGATCTGACTTGCGATAATCCTTAGGTGCATAATCGAATGAAGCATAGCCTCGGGATATAGATTTCAACCTGTCGTAAAAATCAAAAACGATTTCAGCCAGGGGTAAGTCAAAGCTCAGCTCCACACGTGTTGTCGTCAGGTAATGCTGGTGTGTCAGCATACCACGTTTCTCGAGACAAAGATTCATGATGGAGCCGATATACTCAGGCTTGGTGATGATCTGTGCATGGATATAAGGTTCTTCTACAAATTCAAGCAACGTTGGATCGGGCAGGTCATTAGGGGTATTGATCACCTGCAGACCATATCGTTTGGTTGATGCCCTATATGATACGTTCGGAATGGTTGTGATCACTTCCTGGTTAAACTCCCGGCTCAGGCGCTCCTGGATAATTTCCAGGTGAAGCATGCCTAAAAATCCGCAACGAAATCCGAAACCAAGAGCGATAGATGTTTCCGGTTCGAAAACAAGACTCGCATCATTGAGCTGTAATTTTTCCAGACTATCACGCAGGTCTTCGAAGTCATCATTCTCAATAGGGTAGATACCTGCAAATACCATCGGCTTCACATCCTCAAAACCTTTGACAGCTTCAGCGGGATTCGCGACAGTCGTAATGGTATCACCAACTTTAATTTCTTTCGATTCTTTAATGCCCGTGATAATGTATCCCACATTACCGGCTGACAATTCCTTTTTCGGCACCTGGCTCATCTGAAGGATACCAATTTCATCAGCTGCATATTCTCCAGCTGTGTTTACAAACCGCACGAGTTCTCCTTTGCGTATGCGACCATTGAAGACCCTAAAATAGGCAACAACACCTCTGAAGGAATTAAATACAGAATCAAAGATCAGTGCCTGCAGGGGAGCATCCGGATCACCTTTTGGCGCAGGAATTCTTTCAACAATAGCCTCAAGGATATTATCAACTCCTTCGCCAGTTTTTCCGCTTGCAAGTACGATGTCCGATTTAGGACACCCAACGAGATCCATGATCTGGTCAGCTACCTCGTCGATCATCGAATTCGGCATGTCGATCTTATTCAGCACCGGGATGATCTCAAGGTTATGTTCGATCGCGAGATACAGGTTTGATATGGTTTGAGCCTGGATACCCTGTGTTGAATCAACCAACAAGAGGGCGCCTTCACAGGCAGCAATGGAGCGTGAAACTTCATAGGAAAAATCTACGTGCCCCGGAGTATCGATCAGGTTAAGTGTATACTCTTCACCGTTGGCCCGCTTGTAATAAAGCTGTATAGCGTGGCTTTTGATCGTGATTCCGCGCTCACGCTCGATGTCCATGTTATCGAGTGTCTGTGCCACCATATCGCGGGATGCAACTGTATTGGTGATCTCCAGAAGGCGGTCAGATAACGTGCTTTTACCATGGTCAATATGGGCAATGACGCAAAAATTGCGGATGTTTTTCATAAGGGCTGCAAAGATAAGATTTTCCCCTCCGGATTGAGGGGTAGGGCCAAATTAGATCAGGAAACAACCGATCCAATGGAAGAATATTTTTACAAAAAGTAAAATAATTAATACAAAATGTAAAAAATACTTTACATTTGAAAAAAATATCTATCATGACACACAAGCTTTTACTTCCCAACCGCTTCAAATCAATTGGTTGGATCTTATTAATCCCCGCCACCATCCTGGGGATCATTACCACCTCCACTGATTTTGAATTCTCTTTTCTGGATACGACGGTTTTGTCATTTTTCAGCAATGAAGCGCTGGGCTATCCTGAATTTTTTACCCGAATGCCGATCAACCTGACCCATACGATCATTGGCTCTGTTTTTATTATCGGGGCACTCCTGGTTTGTTTTTCCAAAGAAAAAAAGGAAGATGAATTTATCATGGAGCTTCGCCTTTCCTCCATGCTATGGTCCGTGTGGGTAAATTATATTTTACTGCTGATCGCGTTTGTAGCCATTTATGGAATGGCATTCTTCACAGTGATGATATACAACATGTTTACGATCCTCATCATTTTTATCATCCGCTTTAACTACATTCTGTATAAAAGCTCAAAGCTGGCGGCAGATGAAAAATAATATCAAAGTAGAACGTGCCATTCTCAATATGACACAGGAAGAGCTGGCCAATCGAATTTCCGTCTCCCGTCAAACGATCAATGCAATGGAGGCAAACAAGTATGTACCATCAACCGTATTGGCCTTAAAAATTGGCCGCGTGTTTAACAAATCAATCGAGCAAATATTTTTCCTCGAAGAGAATGATTAAATAAAGTTCATCAATGCACTTAAAATACACCTGCATCAGGAAGGGTGTTGTTTTCATTATCTCACCTCAAGGCTGTAGGCAAAATCCCCTGGAAATTGTTCATAATACCCTTGCAGATAAATTTCTGAACCTGACCGTTGCAGTAATGATTTAAAATCATCAGCACTGGATACAGGAATACCATTGATCCGTGTGATAATAAAATCCACTTCCATGTTGATGGCATCTATCTGGCTTTCGGCTACGATGGAAGTTACAATAACACCATCCCGCGGAACACGCGCTTCTTCCTGCGCCGTGAGATCACGGATATTCATTCCGATCTCTCCAAGGATCAGGTCAGGTGCTTTCAGTGTTGCTAAATCTTTTGACACTCCATTACGCGAATCACTAAGCGTGACATTTACCTCACGTTTTTTCCCATTCCTGTAGAAATTAATTTTGAGAATATCACCAGGACTATGCTGCCCGATCTTACCCATAAAATCAGGTGTTGAATTGATTTTCCATCCATCAATATCCGTAATGACATCCCCGGATTGCAAACCAGCGGCTTCAGCGGCACTTTGGCTGGTTACACGCTCAATCAATACACCTGACACTTCCGTTAGACCCATCTCATCAGCAGTATTGTGATTGATACTTCCGATCGCTACACCCATCCATCCTCTTCTGGCCACACCGTATTCTCGTATATCCTCTAACACCTTGCTGGCTAAATTAGCAGGCACGGCAAATGAAAAACCCTCATATTGACCACTATAGGTCATGATCGCAGTATTGATACCAACCAACTGTCCACGAGTATTTACAAGTGCACCGCCACTGTTGCCCGGATTGACGGCAGCATCAGTCTGAATGAAGGATTCTATACCAGCTTCATCCAGGATATTTATGTTGCGTGACTTGGCACTTACAATGCCCGCAGTCACAGTAGAGTAGAGACGGAATGGATTACCTACAGCCATCACCCATTCTCCCACCATTAATGAATCACTGTTGCCAAAGGATAAATACGGAAGGTCTTTAGCATCGATCTTAAGTAAGGCGAGATCAGTGTATGGATCGGATCCTATTTTTTTTGCTTTGTATTCGTGGCCATCGTCCATCAGCACGATTATTTCCGTCCCATCTTCGATGACGTGATGATTGGTCGCTATATACCCATTGGCAGAGATGATAACTCCAGACCCGGTGCTGCCACTATAACTTCTGCGAAAAACGCTGGTGGATGATGAGGATCTTGATTCTATATACACGACAGCCTGCTTGGATGTGTTAGCTGCTTTTACAAGATCAGGACTACCGGATGGAAAATAGCTGGTAGGCGTATAGTCAAAAGGTGAATAATTAGTCAGGACTTTTTGTCCCTGGTATTCATCCATAAATATGGCAGGGCGATCTATGAGCACAAACATACCGAGGGCGGCACTGGCACTCAGGATCCCGGTTATGACAAACGGAAGGTACTTTTTCATCTCAATGGGTTGATATCTAAATATAGGTGAAAACTGAATCCACCTTACAAACATTGTTCGTTAAGGGTTAGTCTTAAGAGCAATTTAACGCAATCACCCTTTAATAGGCATTCAGATGACTACAGATACATAAAGGAGCTATTATAATGCCAGATTCAATTCCATAGCTTTGCACTTCCATTTTATCCAAAGGAGCTACAATCATGGCGTCAATTCCATTTTATAAATACCAGGGTGCGGGTAATGATTTTATCCTGATCGATGACCGGGACGGAAACATTGACATGTTGTTCAGCCAGGAAAAAATTGAACAGTTGTGCGACCGGCGATTTGGGATCGGGGCTGATGGATTGATCCTTCTGCAAAAGACAAAGGATGCAGACGGATATTTTATGAAGTATTATAATTCCGATGGCCGCCAAAGTACATTTTGCGGCAACGGTGGAAGATGTTTTGTTTCGTTCGCCAACAAACTCGGTGTGAGCGATGGTGAGTTTTCATTCCTGGGTACGGATGGTATGCATCGGGGCATGATCAGCCCGGAAGATTTGATCATCCTTTCCATGAATGATGTGAAGGAAGTACGGGTGCTCGATGACCATTCATATACATTGTATACAGGTTCTCCGCACTATGTGTCATTTGTAGATGATGTGGAAGCTGTCGATGTTTTTGAAAAGGGCAGAGCTGTGAGAAATAGCGGCATGTTCATCAAGGAAGGCATCAATGTCAATTTTGTCCAATCTGAAAGTCCCTCATCCATTCACATACGCACCTATGAGCGTGGTGTTGAAGATGAAACGTATGCATGTGGCACCGGTGTAGTTGCCAGTGCTATCGCAAATGCCGTTCGATATAATGATTTTTCAGGCGCCTGTAGCGTTCGTGCCAAAGGTGGTCAGCTTCGCGTAACCTTTGATCGCAACGGGGATCACGATTTTACAAATGTAAAATTGATCGGCCCCGCAGAAGAGGTTTTTACTGGCACATTAATTCTTTGATTCCAGATCAATAGATATTAGACGCCAGACGTAATACTTTGTTAATCACTTACCAGTTTTACCGAATACCACTTTTACCAATTTTACACATTTTACCACTTATCAATTTTACTGAATACTGAATACCGAATACAAATTTTACCACTTACCCTACTACTCTTCTTCATCTTTCCATCCCATCAGCATCCCCTTCATCTCCGACACCGCATGCATATCCTTTTCAGCCGTCCCCTGTACAACTCCCTTTTCCAGCAGGTTTATAGCCTCATTCTTGTTACCTAAACTGAAAAGCAATTTAGCATAGTGATAATAAGTAGCCACGTATGCAGGATGATCCGTTACTAGATGCTCGTACATCAGCAATGCCTGCATAGTTGCCATGTTCTGTTCATATTCCCGCGCCAGGGCATAGATGATGAAAGGGTCATCCGGATTCTGGTCCAGGAGAGTTTCTAGTTCTGACAACCTGCTCATAGGCTCAAATATACTGTTAATCAACGCATTACAGATATATACCCCCTGATTTGAAAGAAGTCAATTTTAAATACCTTTGCCGCATTGTTCGTAAAGAAGCCCGGTATATGAAGTTATTAGTGGCCATTAGCCAGACCCCTGAAACCACCGCTCGAATTGCCTTTAAAGACGGAGGCTCTACCTTTGATTCAGCCGGTGTCAATTACATCATGAATCCGTATGATGAATGGTATGCCCTCGTCAGAGCACTCGAACTTAAGGAAGAAAAGGGTGGAACAGTGACTGTAATACATGCAGGACCTTCCGCTAATGACGTGACTATCAGGAAAGCTTTGGCGATAGGCGCAGATGACGCCGTCAGGATTGATTTCGATCCGAAAACATCTGATGACGTTGCTTACCAGATTGCTGAGTATGCCCGATCACAATCCTATGATGTGATCTTCACCGGGAAAGAAACCATTGACTTCAACGGTTCTTCAGTTGCATCAATGATCGCAGCCATACTGGATCTTCCATTTATTTCTCATGCAAGCAAACTTGTATATAATGGAGAAACTCCTCTTATCACCAGGGATATTGAAGGTGGTGTTGAAGAGATTGAAGTGACAGGACCATATGTTGTGAGCGCTGCAAAAGGATTAGCTGAGCAACGAATCCCAAATATGCGCGGCATTATGTCATCAAAAACAAAACCGCTCCAGGTAATTCCTGCGGCAGAAAATAAATCCGTCGTAGAGTACACGCATTTTGATGTACCCGCAGCTAAAAAGTCAATAAAAATGATTGACCCTGCCAACATGGATGAACTCGTGCGCTTATTACATGAAGAAGCAAAAGTGATCTGATCAATAGAACCAGCAAAAAACAATGATACTAGTCGTAGCAGAAACATTAGAAAATAAAGTTCGGAAATCAGCCCTCGAAGCTGTTTATTATGGTGCAAAGGTTGCAGAAATGACCGGCGCTGATTGTCATGCATTGATCCTGGGTCCATGCAGTGATGGTGGTAAACTCGGACAATATGGAGCTTCCAAAGTTTGGCATGCTGCAGATGCAGCACTTACCAACCTTGATAGCCAGGTATATGCAAAAGTGATTTCTTCTTTTGCAAAAGAAAATAATGCAACTGTCATTATTCTTGCCGACAGCTCAACAGGGAAAAGCCTGTTAGGAAGGATCAGTATTAACCTCGAAGCTGGATCTGTGCGTGGTGTCAATCAATTACCTGAATTGTCAGAAGGGAAATTGACCTTCAAACGTCCTGTTTTCTCAGGTAAGGCTACTGCATCATGTAAGGTCAATTCGTCTCTTGCAGTGATCACACTCATGGGAAATAGCATTAAGCCCCAGGTCTCAGGAGCTGACATTGATGTCACGTCGATCCAGCCAGATATTCCTGAGTCAAATACAAAAGTGATCAATGTCAAAAGATCAGTCGGTATTGTTCCGCTTCCGGAAGCAGAAACCGTTGTTTCAGCTGGAAGAGGGCTAAAAGATCCGGGCAACTGGGGAATTATAGAAGAATTGGCAGCATCCCTTGGAGCTACCACAGCTTGTTCCAGGCCTGTTGCAGACAGCGGATGGCGTCCTCATCATGAACATGTGGGTCAAACGGGTATCGCTATCCGGCCTAATCTGTATATAGCTGTAGGGATATCCGGTGCCATTCAGCATTTGGCTGGTGTAAATAGTTCGAAAGTGATTGTTGTGATCAACAAAGATCCGGAAGCGCCGTTCTTTAAAGCTGCTGATTATGGTGTAGTAGGGGATTTGTTTGATATTGTGCCCAGGCTTACTAAGGCGATTAATGACTTTAAGAGTACTCATCATTAATAATTGGGGAATACCCTAATTTCCAATCTGTGAACACTTAGAGGCCAATCGGCATTTTTATAATATATTTCGCATCTACACGAAGGATAAGTGGAAAAAATAGAATTATACATTGTCACACTCACACATAGTGTCACTCAATCAAGCAATTACGCGGTGGTGATGGGTGAGGTGGATGGCAACAGGCGATTGCCGATCGTGATAGGTGGGTTTGAAGCCCAGGCGATTGCCGTGGCGATGGAGGGTATGATCCCTTCCAGGCCGCTAACTCACGACCTGCTCAAAAATGTACTTGATACCTTCGAAATAGAAGTTTCTGAAATATTGATCAACAATCTCGTGGAGGGAGTCTTCCATGCACGGATCGTCTGTATCCAGCATGGCCGCGAATTTGAAATTGACTCCCGCACTTCTGATGCTATCGCGATGGCAGTCCGCTATGGATGCCCGATCTTCACGTATGACTTTATCCTCGATGCTGCAGGTGTACGGATTGAAGATCCGCAACCTGGTGAAACAGAAGAGGTCAAGGAAGAAAAACCAAAACGCCGCCGAAGAGGATATGCCGAATATTCAGTGGATGATCTCAGCGCCATGCTGGATAAAGTCATCGGTGAAGAAGACTATGAAAAAGCCGCCAAGATCCGCGATGAGATCAATCGCAGGAAAGACGAAGGCAACAGCTGAGAATATCGAATATCGATTTATGAACAAGGAAGTTTGAAGTGATGTTACTTCTTCATTCTACGCTATTGTATTGCTTCTTATCAATTCCACCTGTATGATATCAAGATTTTTATTTCCGGTAATATTTCTTGGCTTGTTCATATATAGTTGCAAGCCTGCAACTGAATCTGGTGATAATGCAAATGGAAATACTGAGATTCCCAATGATACTATTGTAGAGGAGAAAAAAGATGAGTTACCTGCGTCTGCCTTTGTGCTGAAAAGCGATCAGGCTGGACCATTCAGACTGGGATACGCGATACCTGAAAATTCAATAAAGAAATACCAGGTGCGTATGGAGAAAAATACCCGCCAGTATGAAGGTGGATCTTCCAATGAAGCAGTCACGATTGTAAGTTTTGATGATGAAGATTTATTGTGGCTGAAACCAGGTTATTTCAAAGCAGACTCACAGCAGTTTAGCCAGATCAATGAGATCGTTGTGGTATCTCCAAAGTATAAAACTACTGAAGGCATCGGCATTGGATCAACCATTGAAGAATTTGGAAAAGCATACCCTGATATGAGAGTGTGGTATACATATGTGAGCACCATGTATGTTGCAGAAACCGATAAACTAAAGCTTCAGTTTTTATTGGATGCGAATGACTACACAGCAAGAAAACCCAGCGCAAGATCTGAACAAACAAAGCTGAAAGTAAGTGACTTTAAACCTGAAGGAAAAATTACCAGGGTCAGGATCATCGAAGATTAGCCCCAAAGATCTTTCGGATACACGTTTTTATCGATCAGCTCATCAAGACGTTGACTCACAAACTCTTTGTCCTCCCTGTACGTCACACCAAACCATTCTGAATCTGAATGAAGGATTTTTGTCTGACGCTCACCAGATTTGATGAGATTATCAACAATGGTTGGAATGTAGTACTCTGACTTCAGTTCATTCCCGTGTTCTTTCAGGAAAGCATCAAAATGTTGCTCAAAGAAATTGAAATAGGAAGGATAGAATGCCCACATGTTCATAGATACAGGTGCATCCTTTGAAAGGGTTTTAGTAGTGCCATCTTCATCAGGATATGAAATCACACCTTTTGGATCTTTACCGATCTGTTTGCATTCGACAATATCTTTCAAATAACCATTGTCATCCGAAGAACATACACCCCGATTGACAGTACCGTGTTCTGACAGTGTATTATCAAGTCTGTATCCGACAACACCATATTCTTCTGGATCACGTTGGGTCGTTAAAAATTTATACAGTGTGTGATAGGATTCAGGTCCATAATAATCATCTGCATTGATAACAGCGAATGGTCCGTCAATGACCGGTTTTGCAACCCATACTGCATGTCCTGTACCCCATGGCCTGTCACGTTCTGCAGGTGCTTCAAAGGAGCCTGGAATATTGGTAAGTTCCTGGTAGACATAATCTGTCGCCATCCGTCCCTTCATTTTAGGTTCAAATGCTGATTTGAAATTTTCTGCAAAAAAATCACGGATGATAAATACCACATGATTAAAGCCTGCACGATGAGCATCATACAAACTATAATCAATGATGGTTTCGCCATTTGGACCAAAAGCGTCCATCTGTTTTAATCCTCCATATCTGCTGCCCATCCCGGCAGCCAGTACCACTAATGAAACCCGGTTTTGTGTACTCATTTTTCTTTTGCTTTCAATTTTTAGTCCCTCCACGTCTTCAGCGTAACAAAGAACTGAACTGGACGCCAAAATAACAGAAATCAACGTTTGTTGTTGTGAAGGCAATAAGCAGATCCTTCCAGGGAAGGCTGAATCCCATAGCCAATGGAATGATTACTTTTGACCCTAATAATGCTAACAGGTATCCTGAAATGAACCGGAACGAACATCTGATATCCCCCTCCATACTTTCTGCAGATTTTGGTGCTATCTATGAAGCCGTCGAGCTGATCAATGGCAGTGAAGCTGACTGGTTCCATATCGATATCATGGATGGTATGTTTGTGCCAAACATCAGTTTCGGATTTCCCGTCATGGAAGCTATCCAGCGCAAGGCAACCAAACCTATGGACGTACACCTGATGATCGAAAAACCGGATCGTTATATCGAGAGGTTTAGAAATGCCGGAGCTGAGATCATCACGGTTCATTATGAAGCTTGTACACATCTTCACAGGGTCATTCACCAAATAAAAGAATGTGGTGCAAAAGCCGGTGTTGCCATTAATCCTCATACACCAGTTTCATCTTTGGTGGATATTCTGGAAGACGTGGATTTAATCCTCATTATGTCTGTGAACCCGGGATATGGTGGTCAAAAATTTATCTACCAGGCCATCCCGAAGATCACTCAACTCAAACAAATGCTGGTCGAACGAAACCTGTCACCTTACATCGAAGTGGATGGAGGAATTGGATTACATAATGCCGAGAAAGTATTGCAGGCAGGAGCTAATGTCCTTGTTGCGGGCAATGCTGTATTAGGCGCTGCTGATCCACTGCACGTCATTTCCTCATTAAAAGCAATCGGAAAGGATCAGTTCAAAAATATTCCCGCCTGACCGACGTTCGCATAAGGATGAAATATTTTTGTACCCTACTTTTTTCTGTTATCGCCCTTCAGCTCTGGTCACAGGATGTGACTGTCTATGGCATTATCACAGATCAGCAGGAGAATGAACCGATCGAATTGGTCAGCATTATTTCTGAAGAATTTTCCCGTACAACACAAACAAATGTGAAAGGTGAATTTGAAATAAAATTACCTGCACAAAATGCCACGGTACTCTTGTTGCGCAGAACTGGTTATAAACCTGCGCAAATAAATATTCCTGCGATTGAACCCGGTAAACAGTATCGTGTCAACCTCAAGCTTGCCTCTGTTGAAACAGGAAAGGAAGTGATCATTACTGCTGAACGTATGGAAGATGCAGGCATGATACGTGAAAAAGTTGAAGCGATGAAATTATTGCCAAGCACAACAGGTAATCTTGAATCTATTCTTCCGCACATCGCTTTAGGGGCGAGTAGTGGTACTGGTGGAGAACTGACATCGCAGTACAATGTACGCGGAGGTAACTACGATGAGAATCTTGTCTATGTAAATGATTTTGAGGTTTATCGACCTCTACTGGTACGTACTGGTAACCAGGAAGGATTGAGTTTGCCAAATCTTGATCTCATTCGGGACCTGAGTTTTTCTTCAGGAAGTTTTGAAGCTCGTTTTGGTGATAAGATGTCATCAGTGCTTGATGTGCGCTATAAATTACCCGACAGCTTACGAGGATCATTTTCTATTAGTTTATTGGGTGCAACCGGACATTTGGAAGGAAGTAAATCGATTGGAAAAGATTCATACAGGAAATGGAGATATCTGCTGGGTGCCCGGTACAAAACAAATCAATACCTGCTCGGATCCCTGGATGTAAAAGGTGAGTACAGTCCTACATTTACCGATTACCAGGTATACACAACGTATGATCTTTCATCTGACTGGCAGATTGGATTACTGGCAAATCTGAATCGCAACAAATATGATTTTATTCCCGTATCAAGTAATACGGCCAGTGGTCTTATCAGTTTTGCGTTACGGTTGTCTACTGAATTTGAAGGCGCAGAAAGTGACTTGTTTGTAAATGGTATGACTGGCGTTTCACTTTCATTTGTTCCTGATCGTGAAAAGAATCCATTGTTCCTGAAATTTTTAGTCTCAGGATATCGAAGCTTAGAACTTGAAAATCTTGACATATTAGGCAACTATCGATTGAGTCAAATTGAAACAAGCATCAATGATCCTGATGCGGGAGAAGAGGTTACATTATTGGGCAGTGGTATTCAGCATGCATATAGCAGGAATGTACTGCAGGTAAATATTTTAAACGCAGAGGTCAAAGGTGGTATCGAACTACAAAAAGGACCTGCGATTGCGCACTTTGTACAGGCAGGAATGAAAGTAGGGTATGAAGATGTCACTGATAAAATTCATGAGTGGGAACGATTAGATAGTGCGGGATTTTCTTTGCCATATGATCCATCAGGTTTGCAGCTTCAATATTTTTTAAATTCTGAACGGGATCTGCAATCACTCAGATATACAATGTATTTGCAGGATACCTATACACGTCAATATGGGAATGGAAGAGAATTGCGCATGACCGCGGGTGTGCGGGGACATTATTGGGATATTAATGATGAATTTGTTTTTAGTCCGCGAGTACAGCTTACGTATTCACCCAAAGAAGATGTTGGTTTTAAATTGGCATCTGGTATTTATGTGCAGCCACCTTTTTATAAAGAATTGCGCAGACCTGACGGCACCATTAATGAAGGATTGAGATCTCAAAAATCATTTCATGTGCTTGCAGGATATTCAGCCGGATTTGGTCCTGAAGGAACACAGGGTAAGAAGTATAAAGTGATTTTAGAAGCATATTATAAGTCACTCTGGGATCTCGTTTCCTACGAAGTAGATAATGTGCGCATCCGGTACGCAGGTGAAAATAATGCAGCTGGTTATTTAGCTGGTATTGATATGCGCATCAACGGAGAACTCGTGCCAGGAGCTGAATCCTGGATCAACTTATCCTTCCTTCGTGCACGCGAACACATCAATGGGATTCAGCATCTCACCAGGGAATTAGGCCAGGAAGAGGCTGTTGAAGTATCGGATGTGCCAAGACCGACTGATCAGTTCATGACCCTCAATGTTTTCTTCCAGGATTATCTTCCTAACAATGAAAATTTCAGGGTGCACCTCAATACATCCATTGGTACTGGCCTGCCTTTTGGAATAAAAGACAACAATATAATCTACCGCAATACATACCGGTACAAACCCTATCATCGGGTGGATATCGGCTTCTCATACCGTCTCTGGAGTCGTGCATGGGAGGGTGAAAGGCCTAAGAGCATCTTTAAAGCTACCCGCGACAGTTGGGTCAGCCTAGAGATATTCAACCTCCTCCAGGTGCGCAATGAGGCCAGCCGAACCTGGATCAAAACAATATTTAAGTCCCAGTATGCCATTCCTAATTACCTGAGCTCCAGGCGGATTAATCTCAAATTCAGGGTAGAGTTTTAGGGAAAAATCCAGGCTAATCCTTGGTCAATCAACGACATATCTTATCTTTGCCGTCCCGTTAAAAACCGGTGGTCTACTCGTAGACGTGTCCGGCAAGGTATTTTAACCATTAAATTTTAACATTAACAAATGTCAGTAAGAATCAGGTTACAGCGTCATGGACGCAAACAATCGCCTCTGTATCACATAGTTATCGCTGATGCAAGGTCTCCAAGGGATGGTAGTTTTATCGAGCGTATCGGTGTATACAATCCGATGACCCGCCCTGCTACGATCGATATCGATCGTATGAAAGCATTCGAGTGGATGCAGAATGGAGCACAGCCAACGGACACAGTTCGGGCAATCCTTCGTTTTAAAGGCGTATTATTTTACAAACATCTCCAGAGGGGTGTTGCCAAAGGCGCCATGAGTGCAGAAGATGCAGAATTGAAATTCAGAGCATGGGTTGACGAAAAAGAAGTCAGAATAGCAGCACGCGTGAAAGCCACTGCCGATGAGCGTAAAGAAAGAGCAGCACAGATCTCCGGTTCAAAGAGATCAGTTAAGAAAAAAGAAGTTGTCCAGGACAATGACGACGAATTGCTCAATGTTAACCTGGCAGAAGCTGCAGCAGCTGAAACAGAAAACGATGCAGAGGTAACTGTTGAAACAACAACTGAAACTCCTGCAGAAACTGTAGCAGAAACTCCGGCAGAAACTCCGGCAGAAACCGTAGCAGAAGCAACACCTGAAACTACTGAAGAAGTAACAACAGAAACCACAGACGAAGCCAGTGCCGAAAAAGCACCGGAATCAGAAGCATAAGCAATCAACCCGCAAGGTTGATACCCATCCGCAGGGATGGTTTAAGTTGGAAAATAAATTTGGTACACCTGGTAAGGCCTATTGTGTCTTACCAGGTGTACATGTATTAACGGATATCTAAAACCTCTTTGTAATGGAAAAACTGGATCAGAAATATCAGATCGAATTAGACAGCCTTCGTGGCGTCATTCAGAGTTCAGACTTGCTCGCAACGTATCTTGATGATGAGGAAGAAGCCAGTTACCAGGCATTACGTGATTCATTCGAACCACAGATAGAATCCCTTTATGAAAGGGTTGCTGAAAACCACCCATTGCAGCTTACAACGCTTGAGACAGCATTATTACATCCTGAATTTGAAGGTTTGTATTTAGCAAGAGTATTAGGTTTTAGTGTTTTGAGAGGTGAGATCGACAGTGAGTACCATTTCCGTCGCCCACAGGATCATTTTAAAGATGTCCTTCTGGCGATTGCCGATTCATCCAATTTTGAATGGATCAAAAGCAAGATCGGACAAAGCTGCCAGGTAGGATTTTCATTGAGCAGCGAGATCTGGGTAGGCAATCTGATCGGCCAGGTAGAAAACAAAAAAGTGAGACACTTTTTTGAAACTATGATCATTGATAAGCTGCGCACATTATCTGCACGTAAGCAGGCATATGAAAATTATTACCGCCAGTTTGTAAACCACAATTATCATTCAGCGGATTTTCCAAAAACCGTTGGCGAATTGAAAACCTTGTTTTCTGCTCTGGAAAAATTCATTCAGTACCGTATCCGTACCGGTAAAGTAAATATGAGTTTGTTACCGGATTTTAAAGAGTTTCTTAATAATCCGGCATTCAAAACAGAACCAGAATACCTCAGGATGTTGGTTTTATTCAGCCGGTATTTTCCACATGACGGGCATGAAGACTGGATCCGTGATCTGGTAAACGATGCGCGAAAAAATTTCCCTGAATTCAACGAAAAATATTTCGAATACCTTCTTGAGATCGAAGAAAAGGGATTGCCTCTCGATAAAGAATCTGATCAGAATATCTATAAGCTGCTGGATCCATCGATGGAAGATGACGTGTTGCGGTATTCTACACTTACCAATCAAATCAATCAGAAAGGATACATTCACGAAGATGCAATCGAGGCCGCACGCCAGTTTTACGAAAATCACGAAGGCCTTTCTGATATCAACGAAGGCCTGCGTCATACGATCTTCGGACATTTCGAACGTTTGATCTCTAACCTGCCTGTTGAAGACTATAAGAGCTTTACCGGTCAGGATCATCGCAAGAATGAAGATGAAGCTGCAAAGGATGACAGCATCGCACGCTACATGAAATTATATATGGACATCTTTGCCAACCAGGAATTTAATCTCCGTCTCCGCGACCTCAGTATGGGTTTTGTGAATAAGACGCTGAAGCAATTCACTGACAAGCGCAGTAACCATTACCAGGATGTGAAGCACTTCGTCATGGATAAATTTCCTGACTGGGGATTTATGAAAGACAAGGAAGTGGTTGAGCTCTTCAAAACACGCAGAAAGAGAAAACCAGGAAAAGATTAATTCGTGCAGCTATCCTGATCCCATTTGGATTGATCATATTTGATCATGGGATTTTTCAACGCGCTTGGTGATTACGCAGAAGCACTTCGGTTAGTGTCAAAGCTGAGGCTGTGGATCTATTTCCTGATCCCATCTTTGATAAGCCTGATCGTGGGCATCGGGATCCTGCTGGTCATGATCAATCTTGGAGACAATTTTGGTTTATGGCTTGGTGGATTATATCCCTTCGAGTGGGGAGCAGAATGGGCGGTAAAAATCAGTCAATGGTTGGGATATCTCCTGATGGCCATACTGGCATTGTTTCTCTTTCGCTATATTATTATCATTTTCCTGGCGCCGGTCCTGAGTCCACTTTCCCTGAAGATTGAAAAATATTTGAGGGATGGCCAGGTGGATAATTCCTGGAGCATGGGACAGTTATTTAGGGAAATTCAGCGATCGTTGCGGATTAATACCAGGAACCTCTTCCGCGAACTGATGTTTACCCTGTTGTTATTCCTGTTGCATTTTATCCCTGTGATAGGATGGTTTTCCACCATTTTTATATTTCTTGTTCAGGCGTATTATTCTGGCTTTGGAAATATGGATTTTACCCTGGAGCGTCATTTAGGCTACAGGCAAAGTATAAGCTTTGTCAGGGCTAACAGATCACTGGCCATCGGGAATGGCACTATCTTCATTCTGATGCTGATGATTCCGGTGTTGGGTCTTTTGTTGGCTCCTCCGTTGGCCGTTGTGGCTGCTACATTGGGGACAGTAAAAGCGCTTAAAGAGGGCAGGTTGTATTAAGAATATTTGCAATACAAATTCAATACTTAATTTAGAGTTGTGCAATCAGAAAAGGTACCCTACTATATTCTTGATCTACTTCAACAGGTTCCTTCTGTATATGTACCTGGCTTAGGCCGTTTTGAAGCCATTTTCCATCCCGCTGTTATTGATATTCCCACATCCAGGATTAATCCCCCATTCATAGAACCGGCATTTGATCCCGCTGGTGAAGTTTCTGAGGAATTGTTGCCAAAATATATGCGATATGCTTCAGGCATGGATATTTCAGAGGCAAAAACGTTGGTAGATGATTTTGTAGATGAAGTACTGGGGCAACTTAATAGTGGAGAAAATTATTCGATCGAAAGTTTTGGTTCATTCTCTAAATCAGAAGCTGAGGTGATCCATTTCACACCGGATTGGGATGCATTTAATCTTTCTTTCCGGGGTTTGGAAAGCATGGATCTTGCACCACCAGTGGTATATAATTCACCACCGGTTTATACTCCACCTGTATTCCAGGATCTGAATATTCCTCCGATAGAATCAGTCCAACCAGTTTCCAACTGGGTGACAGACAGGGAAGTTGAAGTGCCTGTAGTAACACCAGAACCTGTTGTTGTAAAACCCGTTTCTCCGGTCATCTCCGATAATACATCCCGCTTATGGTGGATGATATTAGCGATAGCATTATTCCTTATCACGATATTATGCGCATATCTTGCCTGGGATATTCTCAGCAATCGTAAGCAATTAGTCCCGATTACGTATGCTGATCAGGATACTGTCAACACAGGAAATATGGACGACGTGGTGACCATTCCTGATACCTCAATTATTCCCATAGAGATACCTTACAAGGATAGTATTGTTGCTGAATTACCAGAACCGGTAAAAGAACCTGAGCCAGAGAAACCTGCAAAGAATGAAATAACTGGCAAGGCATGTTATGTTGTTGTTGGTGCCTTTTCGAATGCTGAAAATATTTCCAGAATGGTAGACCGGATTACTTCGATGGGATATGAAGCAGAAAAATTATCCGGGGGTTCGTTGACCAAAGTTGCCATTCGAACTTCATGTGAACAGGCGGAACTTCAAAAAACGTTGACAGAGGCTCGATCTTCGATCAATCCTGAAGCCTGGATCCGTTGATGCTGGAAATCGAAATTAAACTCGCCCCTGAAGATCTTGTGCACGATGATGTATTGCGTCAGGAGATCTCCACGGTGTCAAAGATTCCGATAAAGGATATAACTGATTATCGCATCGTGCGTAAATCGCTTGATGCACGCTATCGTCCTCCTGTATTTTTAATGCGTGTTCAGGTAAATGCAGGTGACACGATTCCCCCTGAATTAAAAGAACTTGACAACTTACCTGATGTGAGCAGTGCCAGGGAAGTGCACATAATTGGTGCAGGACCTGCAGGATATTTTGCTGCTATCGAATGTATTAAGCTGGGTTTGAAACCTATTGTAATGGATCGTGGCAAAGATGTTCAGGATCGAAGAAGAGATCTTAAAGCAATCCAGCAGGATGGTATCGTAAATCCCCACTCAAACTATTGTTATGGTGAGGGTGGGGCAGGAACGTATTCGGATGGAAAACTTTATACACGATCTGCCAAGCGGGGAAGTATTGATTCTGTTTTAAAGATCCTTGTTGAATGTGGTGCTAACCCTGATATTTTAGTTGAAGCACATCCGCATATTGGATCCAACAAGCTGCCTGGTATAATCGCACAGATGCGCAAAGTGATCGAAGATCATGGTGGACAAATTCTGTTCAATACATGGGTTACTGATATTGTATTGACGGATACATCTCCGCGCAGTATTTCTTCGTTAGAAATAAATCATGCTGACAAAATTCCTGCCTCAACTGTAATTCTTGCCACGGGTCATAGCGCACGCGATATTTTTCAATTATTACAAATGCGGAAAGTTGCTATTGAAGCAAAGCCATTTGCATTAGGTGTGCGCATCGAACATGCACAGTCATTCATTGATCAGTGTCAATATGGAGTATCACCTCGCAGTCCCAATCTTCCTGCAGCGAGTTATGCATTAAATAGTCAATACAAAGACCGTGGCGTTTTTTCATTTTGTATGTGTCCCGGTGGATTAATTGTACCCGCAGCAACATCGCCCGGAGAGATTGTCGTCAATGGCATGTCCCTTTCGCGTCGCGATAGTCCGTATGCTAATTCTGGCGTCGTGACCTCTGTCGAATTATCGGACATGAAGTTGTTTCAAAAACATGGTGATCTGATGGGTGTCGAGTTGCAACGATCGGTCGAACAGAAAATGTTTGAAGCTGGTAATGGAAGCCAGGCTGCGCCAGGGCAATTACTTACAGATTTCATTGCTGGCAAAACTTCCAAGCATCTCCGTGAAACGAGTTACATACCCGGTCTTTTTTCTGCGCCGCTTCATGAGTTGCTGCCTGCGTGGATCTATGAGCGTTTAAAATTCGGGATCACCGGATTTAACCATAAGATGAATGGATATATACATCCGGAAGCAGTAGTTGTAGCTACAGAGAGTCGCACATCAAGCCCGGTCAGGATACCCCGACAGGCAGAAACAGGCATGCACCTGGAGATCGAAGGTCTTTTCCCTTGCGGGGAAGGAGCCGGCTATGCAGGCGGTATTGTTTCGGCGGCTATGGACGGTCAGAGAACAGCAAAGGCAGTATCCCGGTGGTGTAAGGAAAAGTATGTTTAATTTCGGCCTATGTACAATGTATTTGATCTCATTGGGCGCGTAATGATGAGTGCCATTTTCATTTTCGAAGCTATAGATTCGATCATGTACGCCGAACAAACCAAGACCACGATGGCCGATTATGGGATCCTATGGAGACAGGATCTCTTGTTATATGGCTCCATCACCATGCTCATCCTGGGTGCGCTAATGCTCCTGGTCGGTTATCGTATCCGCTTGGGTGCCTGGTTGTTATTATTATACTGGATACCCGTCACTTGCATCGTCTATTCCTTCTGGAATGATCCGGTGGACATTCAGCGTCTCAATGCGATCTTTTTTATGCGCAACATTGCCATTGCAGGCGGTTTGCTGGTGATTGCTGCTAATGGTGCTGGTAAATACAGTATTAAGAGATTAATGACAGTGAGTAAAATTCCAAACAGGGAAACCTGATCAGACAAGATCTTCGTCTTTCCAGGGTCGTTTTAATTTTCTGTATTCTGACAGGTCAGCAAGCTCCTTTTCCGCTACCGGCTCATTTTCAAGTAATGTCCCGGAATAATCAACTTCCTTTTCGGCTGCCGGCAAACTTGCAGGTTGGGCATCTTTTCCTGCAAATTTCCTGATCATATTCTCTTCCCATACCTTGTTTGTACGGTATATATGCATCACCTGGAACAGGTCAATCACCAACGTAATACCCCAGAAAAACACAGGATATTTTGACCAGGAAATTCCTCCTGAGAGAAAGATATCAAGAGCTATCAAAAAGATGCTCGTCCCGATCCAGCTATATAGATTTTTGTAAAAGTTTTTGATTTTGCGCACCCTTTTTTGTGCCTCTTTGTAATTCGGATCCTGCGGATCTGTTGGTATCGTTTCATTCATAGCTAATACAAATAAGGATGAAATGAAGTACTGGAGAAATAAATCTTCAAACCATAATCTGTTTTGGAAAATTTCAAATGGGAGAAATATTTATAAATGGGTTTGTCTGGCAGTTCTAACATTGACCAGCTGACCTAATGCACTTCCAAACCATCCCGCCAAAATACCTGTCACTAAGCCAAGCACCAGAATTACGATCATAAATTGTCCTGAGGAGAGACCGCCTAGTAGATTTCCCGTTTTGGAGAGGATCTCATTAGGATCTGACCTGCTGAAAAACATCGCAGCTACCAGCCATACAAGACCAAGTACAATTCCGCTTGTAATTACGCCCTGCGAAATTTTTAATCGTGACACAGCAGTTACAATTATAATCCAGATCACGGAAACCCACCATGGCGCTACCAATCCCAGGACAATGAGACCGAGTATCATAACGAATGCTACGAGCAATATTTTTTTTGATTTCATTTAGGAGTAATATGTACAGACCTCGAAGCTTTCCAGCCTGGTTCATTTTTTAATGTCACTTCATAATATTTCCCTTCGAAAAAGGAAGGAACAAAATCTTTAAAATGCGGACTTGCCGGATTGCCGGATTGTCCGCCGGGATAATTGATATATGCTTTCGGTGGATTGGATAGCTCAACGATCATGCGCCATGATGGACCATGGGATTTGCTCATGGCATTTACAATATGTTTCGCACCTGATGTTGATAGAAATTTTATCCCAAAAGGTTCGAGGCGTGCAAGATGTGGGATGGCTGAAGCTTTATATGAGCCCCAATTCTTTTTAGAGTCTGCGTCAATCTCACCTAATTGCTTAATCATTTCTTTGAATGAAGCGCAGATGATATCATCCACAGATTCTATTTTGTCAGTTGTAGATAGGATATCAAAGTAAGGATGATTGGCAGCATCCTTTGTTAGTTCAATGATCCGCCATTCTTCCGGATGCATAAGTTTTTTTTCATCCAGCTCATCAAATACCAGTGTATCAAATGCTTCATACCAAAGGTCAAATAGCACAGGGGATACACTGTCACGATGATACTCGTAATTCCAGTTTTGTAACTGGGCTATAATCCTTCTGTCATATGTTGAAACGCATACTGCACTGTCAAGATGCTCAAGAAATATCGGTAGTAACTCAGCGGCATGCAGGTTGTAATTATTTTCCTGTAATGCCATCATGTCTTTGACCGTAAGTTTTTCCGCGCTGTCAAGTACCATATTGATTACACGACCTCGATAATCTTCAAATGTTCGTACACCCAGTTGCGGGTAAGGA
>JANPKZ010000132.1:0-7301 GCA_031426295.1 Saprospiraceae bacterium | reverse complement strand
TGGAACAATCGACGATATCTTCCATTCCTTATGTGAAGCTATTGACAGCTTACACGTCTAATGTCTACTGAACAGAATTTTGTTGATTACGTAAAGATCCATTGCAAGTCCGGTGCCGGTGGCCCGGGTTCGTCTCATTTTCACAGGGATAAGATCTCGGCGAAGGGTGGACCTGATGGCGGTGATGGCGGCCGGGGGGGTGATGTGATCTGCCGTGGTAACGCCCAGCTTTGGACACTCCTCCACCTGAAGTATCGCAAGCATGTCATGGCTCAGAACGGTATGCCTGGTACAGGTCAGTTAAAGACAGGTTCTGATGGTGAAGATGTGATCCTGGAGGTTCCTTTAGGCACAGTTGCAAAAGATGCAGAAACAGGCGAAGTAATATTTGAAATCACAAATGATGGTGAAGAGTTCGTATTAATGCCAGGTGGTCGTGGTGGCTGGGGCAATAATCATTTCAAATCTCCTACAAATCAGACACCACAATATCATCAACCGGGTGAACCTCTCCAGGAAGGTTTGAGAATTCTTGAGTTAAAAATTATTGCCGATGTAGGACTGTTTGGTTTTCCAAATGCAGGAAAATCTACGTTACTCGCATCAGTTTCTGCAGCGAAACCGAAAATTGCAGATTACGCATTCACGACCCTGACACCAAATCTTGGTTTTGTACCCTATCGAGACAACAGGTCATTTGTCATTGCAGATATTCCGGGTATCATCGAGGATGCGCATCTTGGAAAAGGATTAGGACATCGCTTCCTTCGACATATTGAACGGAATGCCGTATTGCTCTTTATGGTGCCATGTGAAAGCAATGATATTGCTAAAGACTACGATATTCTCCTGCATGAACTGGCTATGTATAATGAAGAATTGTTAGACAAACCCAGGTTGCTTGCCATCACAAAAAGTGATCTGATGGATGAAGAAATGCAAGCCTTGATGGCACCTTCACTCCCTCCGGATATTGATGCAGTTTTTATTTCTGCTGTGACGGGGTATAACCTCGATAAGCTGAAAGACAAATTGTGGAACCTGCTGGCGGATCAGAAATAGTCTATTGTGAGTTGTGAGAGGTGAGTTGTGAGTTTTTAATTAGCGTTAATTAGTGGAACTTGTGGTGAGCATTTGTCGAACCATTAGCGGCATTTTTATTTTCATCCTGATGCGTCCTTCACTTAAAATCATTTTCACTACCTGCTTAATAATTCTGACAAGCAGTTTCATATTCGGACAGAAAACAATCTATGGAAATCTGAATATTATTCCTCAACCCAAATCCATTGAATTAGCAGAGGGAATTTTTAGACTCAACCATAAGACAAAAATTATTTACGACCCGCAGTTCCATTTTTCATTTGATCCATTCCAGATATTTAAAAAACTATATGAGGAAAAAAGTGGGTTTCCACTTATGATCACTGATAAATCTTCTGAAGATGATCCTCGCAATAAGCAGGATATTCTCGTTGATATGAACCAATCTATCGCTGAGGAAGATTATATACTCAAAATCAGTAAAGAGAATGTTCGGATCACATCTTCAACTGCACAAGGTGCTTTTTATGCATTTCAAACTCTGCGACAAATTATGAGTCTTGATCAACTGCCAAAAGCCCACGACCAGCACAGGCAGTGGAATCTTCAGGCCTCGCTTATAACAGATGGTCCAAGATATTCCTACAGGGGTTTGCATCTTGATGTGGCACGACACTTTCAACCTGTTGACTTTATTAAAAAATATATTGACCGCATTTCATTTTACAAGATGAATACATTCCATTGGCATCTCACGGATGATCAGGGATGGAGAATTGAAATAAAAAAATATCCGAAGCTGCAGGAGATAGCTGCCTGGCGCGATGAAACACTTGTTGGACATTACAGCGATTTTCCAGTTACATATGATGGTATTAAGTATGGAGGTTTTTATACACATGAAGAAATAAGGGATGTAGTAAAATATGCTTCTGAAAGAGGGGTAACAATCATTCCTGAAATTGAAATGCCCGGTCATGCACAGGCAGCACTGGCAGCGTATCCGGAACTGGGATGCACACCAGGACCATTTAAAGTAGCGGGTACATGGGGCGTTTTTGAAGATGTCTTCTGTCCAAATGAAATCACATTTACATTTCTTGAAAATGTACTGGAAGAAGTCATGACATTATTTCCTTCAAAATATATACACATCGGTGGTGATGAATGTCCGAAGAACCGCTGGAACGAAAGTGCATACTGCCAGCAGTTGATGAAGAAAGAAGGATTGAAAAATGCTTCAGAGCTTCAGAGCTATTTTATCAGACGAATAGAAAATTATGTCAACTCGAAAGGAAGACAAATAATAGGTTGGGATGAAATATTGGATGGCGGTCTTGCACCCAATGCTACAGTCATGTCATGGCGTGGAAAAGAAGGAGGTATTGCAGCGGCAAAATTGGGTAACGATGTGATCATGACACCCGGGTCACCCTGTTATCTTGATCACTACCAGGCTGATCCAGCATTCGAACCTGTAGCGATTGGTGGATTCAATCCTATTGAAAAAGTGTATGAATTCGATCCAATGCCTGAAGGATTATCAGAAAAGGAACAAACTCATATCCTCGGTGGCCAGGGAAATGTCTGGACTGAATACATTCCCACATCCTCGCATGTTGAGTACATGGCTTATCCAAGGGCGATAGCTTTAGCAGAGGCTTTATGGACGCCTCGCACTGAAAAAGACTGGAGTCATTTCTATTCAAAGTTGACAGAACATTTTGTCACATTAGACAGCATGAAGACCAACTATTCAGCAAGCGTAGTCCAGCCACAAGTCATCCTGGAAAGTCATCCGGAAGGTCTATCCCTGACCTGGAAAAGCGAGCTGGATAGACCACTCCAGAATATTTATATAACCAGCGACACATTGTCCCATGACTGGAGGCTGGTGGATTCTGGTGATACAACTTGGCTAAGAAGTCCAGGAAAGATCTTTTACAAAAGCGAGACGTACACCAAGGCATATAAATATTCAGTTTCATCTGAAAAGAATGAAAATCATCCAAAACCAAAAGTGTCTCCCGTAAATGGCATTTCCTATAATCCTTCAAAAGCAATTGCCGCTTCAATTTCTTCTTCATCAAAGCCGAGCGAACGCTACCCGGGAAGGGGTGGAATCAAGGCATTGACAGATGGCCTCAGGGGAAATAAATTCTTCAACGGTCAGGATTGGTGTGCCTGGGATGGAGATCCTGTAGTGATCGACATCCGGTTTGATACCATGACCGAAATCGATTCCATCACGATGGGCATATTATCCAGTCCACAAGCCTGGATCTATCTCCCTGAATCCGTGTTAGTTAAAGCCACCACAGACCTTGAAACCTACCAATATATCGGTACTTTTGATCTGTCTGGCACGCCCGCTGGCCGAACTGATGCCTCACTCCGATTGGCTAACACAAAAGTCATGGCACTCAGGCTTTCGATCCTTCCACTTCAGAAAATTCCTTCGGGGATGCCGGGAGCAGGACATGCTGCCTGGGCGTTTATAGATGAGATCAGTATCTATTAATATTTTTTGAGATAAATCTTACCATTCACTCTCCTGGAACCCAACCAAAAACAGGTAATCATGGGTCTATAGGGGCAAATACATAAACTATGAAGTCTGTTTATTCACTTTCCATTCTGGCTGTCCTTATCGCTATGATCACAACTACCGGTTGTGAGCAGGACAAATGCACCCGTACACAGGATTATGTTGCACTGGAACCGATCTACAAGCGGATTGAGGAAATGCGCATTCCGGCTACCCTGGTTAATGCTAAGGACCTTGAGGCACCTGGCAAAATCTTCTACTACAATGGATATCTCCTGATCAACGAGATCAACAAAGGGATCCATATTATTGACAATAAAACTCCAGAGACACCTGTGAACGTTGGCTTTATAGAGCTACCAGGAAACCTGGATATGGCGGTTCATAATAATATCCTTTATGCGGACAGCTATCTTGACCTTGTTGCAATCGATATCAGTAATACAACTGCTCCTGTAGAAGTTGACAGGGTACAGGATGTATTCCAAAGCTTTTACTCGTTCGATGCAATCAATGGATACCTGGTCGAATATAAAGAAACACCAACCCGTATTACCGTTTCATGTGATGACATTAATTGGGGTCGTGGTACCTGGTTCGAAGGTGACATGATGTTTGTGGGTGCAGCTGAGTTTGATTCCTTTAGCTCATTCAGGGGCAATACTTCAACCGGTATAACTCCAAGTGTAGCTACCGGTGGTTCAATGGCTCGTTTTACAGTTGCCGATGAGCACCTGTACACTATCGATGGATCAGAAGTAAAAGTTTTTGATGTAAAGCAAACTGCTCCAATTTTGAAAAATGAAGTTGCCATGCAGTGGGGTATCGAAACACTATTCCCAATGGCAGGTACTTTATTTATTGGTTCCAACTCAGGATTATTGATCTATGATATTTCAAATCCTGTATCACCTCAGTTCTTATCATCGTTCGATCATGCCACTGCATGTGATCCGGTAGCTGTATCGGGCACCACTGCATTCGTTACGCTTCGTGATGGAACAGAATGTCTTGGTTTTGTCAACCAGCTGGATGTACTTGATGTATCAGACCTGACAGATCCAAAATTGATCCGGACATATCCAATGGACAATCCACATGGTTTGTCTGTGCTTGATGAGACGTTATATCTCTGCGAAGGAGCTTTTGGTTTAAAAACATTTGATGTCAGCAACCTGAATAATATCTCTGGCAATCTGCTCGATAAAGCGTCTGGCTTCTATGCATATGATGTGATTGTACTGCCTCCGGGTGATCATGTAATGGTCGTAGGTCAGGATGGCTTATACCAGTTTGATGCTTCAGACAGAAGTGATCTTAAGCAGATCAGTGTGATCAACATCAATAACTAATCAGGTACTTCATTATGTTCACCTCCTCTGTCAAATCTATCTTCCTTGGATCCCTCTTCATTCTTTGTTTTGCATCTCCAGTGTTTTCACAGGAAGCAGAAACTGAAAAATTGGTTGACGTAGTGTATTTGAAAGATGGCTCACGATTGATCGGTACGATCCTGAAATGGGACCTGGAGAGAGGAATGGAATTTCAGCTTTCTACAGGAGCGATCATTTTAATTCCGAAACTGGATATAAAGAATGTAGCACAAAATTCTGCAGTGAAAGCAGAACAGGTTGATATAAATGTTGCAGAGCCAACTGTGAGAACACCCAAAGTTTATAGTTTTCGCGAAAAAGGCTGGTATCATACCACCTCAGGTTTTTTAAACTTTTCATTCCAGGGTGGTGCCGGTGTGCATCATGCAATGGGATACCGTTTCAATCGCCTGCTGGGTGTTGGATTAGGAACAGGTATCGAAACCCATGATTTTGATTTCAAGCGAAATTTCATTCCGGTGTATGCAGAAGTGCGTGGATTTCTTTTGCCAAAAAAGATCACCCCGTATTATGCACTTAAGATCGGGTATGGCTTTGCATTACGGGATGAAATAAATGGGACCATAGCAGCGAAGGGCGGATTTCATTTCAGTCCTGAAGCAGGTGTACGTTTTGGCGCAAGTGAAGTCAGCTATTATCTCGGGCTCGAATACAAACTCCAAAATGGAAGTTTTACCTGGAATGGATTTGACTGGTCAGGAAATACGACAATCACAGATCATATCAGTTACCGGCGTGTTGAGATCCGGACTGGATTAATGTTTTAAACAAACTAAAATCATTACATGAAAAATAATATCATCATCGTACTTGTTGCTCTTTTAGCCTTTACGGGCATGTCTTGTGAAAAAGATGCCAACTGCATTGAAAAGGAAACATATTTTATGGTCTTCGGACATTTCTATGGTGAATGCGCAGGCGAAGGTTGTGTGGAGATTTACAAAGTAGCTAATGAAAAATTGTACGAAGAAACGAGCAATCAATATCCCGGTGATGAATTTTATAAATTCCAGGAATTTGAAACATTGTCGGATACCAAGTATGAGTTAGTAAAAGATCTTGAAAATAATGTTCCTGAAGAACTTTGGAATGAAACACAAACGGTACTGGGTATACCGGATGGTGGAGACTGGGGTGGAGCGTATTTTGAAATATCCTCAACGCGTGGCCATCGGTATATTTTGCTGGATCAGCTTGATGCTAACATGAACGCGGTGTACAATGCTTTTGTGGACCGGATCAATGAAAAGATAGCAATCATCAATCAATAAATGACAAGGGAAATGGGCAAATATTTTTCTATCCTATTGATTGTTCTGCTTGCAGCCTGTATATCGTGTAGTGATGCTATCGAACTGGGCGAAGGCGATTATATGGTCTTTGGTCAGTTCAATGGCTTTTGTGGTGGTGAAAGCTGTGTTGATTTTTTCAGACTGGAAACAGATCGGATCTTTGAAGAAAAAGCTGACGACTATTCCGGTCAGGGCTTTCATCCTTTTAATAATTTCGTTGCACTGACCGAAGCCCAGTTTGAAATTGCCAAAGACCTGGAGTCTAAATTTCCTACTCGGCTCTTAGTTGAACCAGACAGCATTCTGGGAGATCCAAATGTCATTGATGCAGGATCTCTTTATTTTGAATGGAAGACAGACACAGAACATCGTTACTGGATCATACACAAAGGCTTGAATAATATTCTTCCAGAATACGCCGAATTTTCTGAGGAATTATCAAGTCTCATTGATCAGCTGAACTTATCATGAAATATGCTGGAGGATAATGATGAAAAACACACAAAACAGAAAATAAACTTTTGACAGAAGCTGAACTCATATCAGGATGTCTGCGCAATGACCGGAAGAGTCAGGAGCACTTGTACAAAAAGTATTTTCATACCATGATGACCATGTGTATGAAGTATACCAAGGACGAGGACAAGGCATTATTGATATTGAATGATGGTTTTTTGAAAGTATTTCAAAAGCTTGGCACTTTCCGAAGTGAAGGTTCGCTGGAAGGTTGGATCAGGAGACTGATCTATCATACGCTAGCCGATTTTTATAAAAAAGAAAACAGTTACATACGGTTTATACAATTTGAAGTACCGGAAGAAAAACAAACACAATCAGCACCATCAGATCCATTAGAATTCCAGGATTTGATTGGATTGCTGGACCGGATCCCTGAAAGATCTTCGGCGGTGTTCCGCCTGTTTGCGATCGAAGGATATTCACATGAAGAAATTAGTGACATGATGCAGATCAGTACAGGCACTTCCAAATGGCACCTGTCACATGCACGTGAACGATTACGCT
>JANPKZ010000131.1:0-5286 GCA_031426295.1 Saprospiraceae bacterium | reverse complement strand
ATCGCAAAATCTTGTTTCGCATCCGGAACTTCGGTCGAGTTTAGGATCTCACAATCTGTAGGAGGTTGGGGGGAAAGACAAAAAAGATATTGAGGTGCCGGATTTGTCCACACCAGATCGTTTTCTTCGTAAAAACAATTCGCATGACCTGAATTGTTTTTACGAAGAAAACGATCTGGAGTGGACAAATCCGTCGCCACAATATCTCTTTTGCCTGGCGCCGCAACCACCCACGGATTGTGAGATCATTAATTCAACCGAAGATCCTGATAAGAAATCTGATTTTGGTATTTTTCCAAATCCTGCTTTTGATCATATCACCATCTCAGGTGTGAGAGATTACAAAACCGTTGACATCTTTTCCATGTGGGGCCAACAGGTGTTATCATGCGAGACACCAGGCGAAGTAAGTATTGTTTCTCTTCCTGCGGGTTGTTATGCTGTGCTGGTCAGGGATGATAAAGACCAGTTGCATACGCTCAGGTTTGTAAAGATCTGAGTACCGAAAGGGTAATCAATCCGAGAATTTTTTGGCTGTAACCAGTCTCTACAGTCAAAAAATATGATGTCCTGATTGGTTTGCCTTTTCAAATTCCTTATATTTCACTTTCCAAATCCACTTGTAGGATTAGGTTTCCTGCCCCATAGTGATTTTCTGCCCCACAGTAATTTTCACTCCCGCTGTTTTATTTCTTCTCACATTCAAAAACATGCACGCATGAAGCCTTATTTACTTTTTATTTTTTCTGCATTCTCTTCATTTGTTTTTGCCCAGTCCGATGTCCGGACGTACGACAGCCAGGTACCCGTAAAATATTTTGATTATAGTCTGAAACTGGTAAAGCAAACCCCTGGATTTTCACCACCGGTTGCTGCACGTGCTTTCGGGTATATGGGATTGAGCATCTATGAGTCGATGGTTTCCGGAATGCCGACCTACACAACTACAAAAAATGTCGTGTTTGGATTTGATGAAGTCACCAGTATTGATTCCGCTGCAATCTATCATTGGCCAACTGTAGCTAACAATGCACTGGCTACGATCGTCGACAGCCTGTTTCGCACGACATCCCAGGTCAATAAGGATACACTCCTGATGATCAAAAATGAATTCAACCAGGCATTTGAATATCAATTGGATCCGCAGGTTTTCCTCGATTCCAAAAATTATGGAATTGCTATTGCACAGGATGTATTTGATTACTCACGGACGGATGGAGCACACACTTGTTTCGCAAGCAACTTTCCACCTAATTATGTCCCGCCTGTTGGTGAGGGCCTCTGGATCCCTTTTGGAAGCCAGCTTTGCCTTCAGCCATTTTGGGGTAATAACAGGCCATTTATTGAAGCGGATAGTTCTGCTGAAACTATATCGCCCCCACATCCTGAATTTTCAACTACACCCGGCACAACATTTTATGAAGCAGTAAATGAAGTGTATACCACCGGTCTGACATTAACCCCTGAAGAAACTACGATAGCCCAATATTGGGCTGATGGAGGTGGGTCAATCACTCCGCCTGGCCACAGTATTTCGATCCTCAATAATGTGCTGACAAATGAAAATGCAAATCTTGAAATTGCCGCTGTAGCTTATGCCAAACTTGGGATTGCCGTTTCGGATGCTTTCCTCGCGTGCTGGAAGACAAAATATCTATACAATTTATGCAGGCCAGTTACCTATATCCGTGAACACATTGATACTTCATGGTTACCATTTATAAGCACACCTCCTTTTCCTGAATATCCAAGCGGTCATTCGAGTCAAAGCGGAGCTATGTCAGGTGTGATGACTGCTATGTTCGGCGGTGATTATGCCTTTACCGATAACACGCATGGATTAAGTTTTGGAGGTCCCAGGAGTTTTGATTCATTTGAAGAAGCTGCCAGGGAAGCTGCAGATTCACGCTTATATGGAGGGATCCATTATTCGTTCGGTAATGAGGCAGGACTAACCCTGGGAACAATTGTAGCTGAAAATGTAAATGAATTGTTCAGCGAATTATTCGTCGCAGTTGAACCCGTTATTGCCAATAGTGAAATCAAACTATTTCCAAATCCGGCTTTTGACAATATCACGATCAGCGGAAATGAAAAGATTTCCGGTCGCAACTATTCTATTATTGACCAATTTGGAAAAGTAGTAGCGCAGGGCAGACTCGAGAATGAAAATCAACAAGTATCCATTCGTAATCTCGCAGCAGGCATGTATGCAGTTCAGATAGAAGGTGGCGTGAAGGCAGGATACCGGTTTGTGAAATCGTAGATCCAATCTGTAATGTAAAAGGCAGAAGAGACGGGTACATATCTGTAAGACGTAGAAACATAATATTTCTTATATTGATGTTTTACAAAACAAAAAACATCAACTATGTCATTTCTCTATTACATTCTCGTAGGAGCATTAGCCGGATGGCTGGCAGGTATTGTCTGGAAAGGCACCGGATTTGGATTGATTGGCAATATCCTGATTGGTATTGTCGGTGCGATGATCGGAGGCTGGGCAGCCGGAGAACTGGGACTCTTTGGAGGAGGACTAATTTTTTCCATACTGGTTGCAGCCGGTGGAGCTTTGATATTGTTGTTTATTTTAAAACTGATCAGAGGTTAGCAGAGAGTGAGAGAGTGACCCTTCGACCCCTTTCGCTCACCCATGTGCAGCTCAGGGCAAGGAGAGTGAGAGAAGTGAGAGGACCAGATTTAAAATCTAAAATCTAAAATCTAAAATTCGTAACCTTTCTTCCTTTCTTCCTTTCTTCCCTTCTTCCCTTCTTCCTGTGATCCTGTGATCCCTTAATCCTGTGATCCCAAAAAAAAAGAGGTTGATGAATGTCATTTTTCAGATAACGTTCACCCGCCTCTTTTTTTAAGAACAAGGTTATTCCGACTTTATTTTAATGCTGGCCGTTGCCAGATTTAATCTTGGAGGGGAAGATGCTTAGTCAAGTTTTGACAGACCATAACACAAACCTATACTAGGCTGGATTGTACTGATGGCATTTTTGTTACCAATCGCATCAGAAATATCTGTCAAGCCAAGATTCGCGCGAAGGTCTGCGTTCAGCCAAATACGACTTGCAACACGTGCATTGAAACCCAAACCTCCTGTCACAGCCAGGTTAAAGCCATTATAATCGTCTTTAACATCGATGTCATTGGTTTTAGCACCTAAAAGAAATCCAGGTGTTACACCTGCATAAACTTTAGGGCGAAATGCACTTCCAAGTTCGCCAAAAAAGACGTCGAACAAGATTGGAATTTGTAGGTAGGTAAGTTTACGATCAGTTCCAGACGTAAACCCTTCGTGTGAACCCAAAATGTCAACTGTTAACCCCGTTGACTCACTAATACTGTATGTAGTAGTAAGACCAATGACGAAACCAGTTAGTGATTCAGAGTTTTCTAAATTGCTCACATTGGAGAAATTAAGACCTACTCGCGGGCCAAATGAGAAATTATCCTGGCCTATAACCTGTGTGAATCCAAACAGACTCATCAGGCAGACGATGATTAATCCTTTATTAAACATAGTTTTTGATTTTAAAAATGATGAAATTGGTTTTGATTAATTTATGGAAATGTAAACAGGCAAGTGTTAAGAAGGTTGTTTGGAGTACACCCTTAAAGTTTTCATAAAACGGCCACATACATCGTAACTATTGGTGCTGCAGGCGTCCATCATGATATTATTTATAACACTTTGATGAAATTTTATTACAATCATCAAAACCACCAGTAGTGAAGATTGCGGGGATTCTATAACATTTTGCGAAAATTATATAATCTTCTCAGTGTGTTTTTAAAAAACAGCCTGATGATTTCTAACTTTGCATCATGCCGTTGAGACTTCTATGCCTTATATATTGTGTCAGCCTATTGATGATGGCCTGCACAAAAGACAAATCCGATTCGTATCCTGATAAGCACGTGCAACATGCCAATGGAGGCGAGCCAGATGCACAAACTCTTGCCATGATCGATAGCGTACAAAAAGCTCAGGCTGCCGTGGATCCCACCAAACTCACCATATTCCTCTCCGGTCAACGTGCTCAAAGCCTTAAACAAAAATTGGGTTCGGTTACAGGGCTTGAAAAAGCAAACCTGATGGTAGCGTATGGTTTTGAAGAACTTAAAGCCGGTAACACACGAGATGCAATACAAGCATTTAAAGATGTGATCGCATTTGTGCAGCCCATGCAAATACCAGGCAAGGATCGAACCATCCTGGAAGTCAAAAAACTTCTCGCCCTTGCTAATCTACGCCTCGGAGAACAGGAGAACTGTATTCTGAATCACACATCTGCATCATGCATCATTCCGATCGCACTTGCAGGTCAGCATGCAAAAAAGGAAGGATCGGAAATGGCTATGGAACTCTACATGGAAATATTGCGCCAGGTGCCCGACGATCTTACCTCACGTTACCTGCTCAGCATTGCAGCTATGACACTTGGAAAATTTCCAGATGGCATTCCCGCTTCCATGCGATTGCCTGAGGGATATTTTACTTCGAAAGTTGACTTTCCATCATTCACCGATATTGCGGGTTCACTGGGGATGGATCGCAGGGGATTGGCTGGAGGAATTGCGATCGATGATTTTGATCGTGACGGTCACCTTGATATCATACATACATCATGGGGTTTTAATGACCAGATCATGTATCATCACAATAATGGCGATGGCACCTTTACAGACATTGCGCTGACGTCGGGTTTGAAAGGTGTGACAGGAGGATTAAATCTGCGTCATGCGGATTTTAATAATGATGGTTTTATTGACATCCTCATATTACGAGGTGCATGGTTCCGGGACCAGGGACGTATACCAAATTCGTTATTGCGAAATAATGGTGATGGGACCTTTACCGATGTAACTGTCAAGGCGGGTTTATATTCAAAACGTCCAACACAAAATGCCGTGTGGGCCGATTTTGATCTCGATGGATTATTGGATCTGTTTATAGGTAATGAATCCATCCCCGAATCAGGACCCGCATTTAATTTTCCCTCACAACTATCTCACAACCCTGGTGATGAAACCTTTACTGAAGTACTTGCTTCATCCGGCATCACAACAAATGCTTTTATCAAAGGAAGCGCGGGTGGTGATATCAACAACGATGGTCTTGAAGATCTCTATCTATCACTTTTAAATGGCACCAATCAATTGTACCTGAACGTGAGTGATGAAAATGGTTTACGTTTTAAAAATATTTCCGGCACAGCAGATATCGGCGAACCATTTGTTTCCTTTCCTACATGGATGTTTGATTTCAATAATGAT
>JANPKZ010000130.1:0-16665 GCA_031426295.1 Saprospiraceae bacterium | reverse complement strand
TAGATACTAACCCACTAACTCATGCAAATTGTCAACCGTCCATTATTCAACAAAGTCCTGCTCATCGTAAGTTTCTTTTGTCTATTCCTCATCACAACTTCCTCTGCACAACTCAGAGAGCTTGACATCCATCTTGAAAATTTTGAATACCCGTATCCCGTTAGTTTTCTAAAAGTCAATGCACAGAATCAAACCCTGAGTATGGCATATATGGAGGTAAAACCATCTAAACCTAATGGGAAAACTGTTTTACTACTTCATGGGAAAAATTTTAATGGTGCTTATTGGCGACAAACAGCAGATACATTGCTATCACATGGATACAGGGTGCTTATGCCTGACCAGGTTGGTTTTGGAAAATCATCGAAGCCTGAACATTTTCAATATTCCTTTCAGCAGTTGGCATTGTTGACAAAAAGATTAGTGGATACATTAGGGATTCAGGAAATAAATGTTTTAGGACATTCTATGGGAGGAATGCTCGCCGTTCGATTTACATTAATGTATCCTGAAGTAGTATCGAAGCTTATCCTTGAAAATCCAATTGGACTGGAAGATTATAAAGTCAAAGTTCCATATACTGATCTTAACAAACTTTACCAGAAAGAACTCAAACAGGATTATGAATCATTGAAAAAATATCAGCTCACCAGTTATTATGACAACCAGTGGAAACCGGAATATGATGAATGGCTGAATCTCCTTGCCGGGTGGACTTTGAATAAAGAATATTCACGCATTGCATGGACGAGTGCCCTTACTACAGATATGATCATGACACAGCCTGTAGTATATGAATTTGGAAATATAAAACGCCCTACGCTATTGATCATGGGTCAACGGGACCGAACAGCTCTTGGAAAGGATCTTGTTCCGAAAGATGTAGCTGCTACGATGGGCAACTATCCGACGTTAAGCAAGAAGACAAAAGCAAAAATTCGGGGAAGCAAACTTGTAAAACTGGACGGCATTGGGCACATGCCTCATATTGAAACTTTTGATCGATTTATTAGGCCTCTCCTTGACTTTCTCCGAAAATAGATTCTGCTCGGCAACACGTTAATATATTCCTGGTATCCAGTAAGAGTATTACTTTGGAGATCCTATCTGTCTTGTTTTCTATGCGAAAGATTTTACTTCTCACAAGCTGTATTCTATTTTCTTTGTCTTTGTTCGGACAGCGAACAGAAACTGTTTATTTATCAGCAGAAGATTCTACCCGTAATAAATACATCGTCAATTTTCCGGATCAACTTCCTTACAAGGGATATTTGTTTATGATCCCCGGCATGTTCCAAAGGATTGAGGATGTAATGGTGCAGACTGACTTAGCTACAGTCGCAGCCAAGGAGGGAATTATTACATTCATTCCAACATTCCGTACCGGGATTTCATCATTTGGAATTGATTCATCTACCCAGGCGTCATTGGGAGAAATGCTACACCATGTTGTTGCCGAATATAAATTGCAGGAACTCAGATTTTATTTGGGTGGTTTCTCAATCGGAGGTACCTGCTCTATAAAATATGCAGAAGAGTCACTGCGAAATAATTCTACAATAAAACCTACAGCCATTTTTGCGATTGATTCACCATTAGATTTCGAACGCAGTTATGCCGGTATGATGCGTGAACTAAGGCTTCCTAACAGCAGCGAAGATGGTTTGGCAGAAAGTCGCTATGTACACAAACGGATGATGAAATTATTTGGCGGTTCACCGGATATGTATGCAGCGAATTATCATAAAATGGCACCGTATTCCTATTTTGATTCCACCCAATATGCCATCAAGCCTCTTGTGAATCTGCCGATCAGGTTGTATACGGAACCCGATGTACAATGGTGGCTAAAAGAGGGGATTGATTATTCTCAGATGAATGCATACGATTTTGCAGCATTCACCAACGAATTAAGAAGACTAGGTAATCAAAAAGTAGAATTGATCCTGACTGAAGATAAGGGTTACCGGAAGCCAGATCACATCCGTCATCCACACTCATGGACTATTGTAGACAATAATGATCTTGTACAGTGGTTGCTTTCGCAAAATTGAAACCAAAATTCCACCTACCCTCTGAATAGGGGATGATCACTCAGGTACACTACACCCAACGCCAATAATCCGATAATAATATTGACCAGTGCAACAGCAATATTTACATTCAATAAGTCCACCAGGATCGTATTGATGCCCGGGATGAATCGCAGTATGCCGACGGTCAGCAGGAGAGCGCCAAGGAATAAACAATACCCGCGCCCATTGTCTTTTTTACCCAGGGAAATACCCACAAGGCCTAGTATAATATGAATGGTCGCGTGCAAAAGATTGGTGGAGAGAAATCCAAAAGTCATTTCACTAAATAATCCCCACATGCCCGAGATCAATAAAAAACATCCGATCGCCATGGCAAATGTCGCGGTAGGGTGCGTAGAGTCCTTCATATATTGGTTTTAAGATGAAACTGATGGATTAAATATAGTAAACATGACGGAATTGATAGACTTCGAGAAATGGATCGAACAGTTTAGGAACTTCTGGGAAGGCCGTTTCAATCAACTTGACAATGTAGTATCAACCCTTAAAAACAGAAAAAAAATGATCAAAAATCTTGCTTTTGACATGGAAAACCTCGACGAGGTGCAGATTTCTTTATAGAAGTAAATTTCATCAAAAAAATAAGAATTATTTTTATTTACGAGTTGAATCATTTTTCTTTCAGCATATCTTTTGCGACTTCCAGCCCGCTTTTAAATGCCGCTTCAACGGTACCAGAAGGCTCTTCAAAATGTTCTCCTGCAAAATACAAAGTCCGTTTTTCCACTTTTCCGAGTATTCGTTTATTCTTTTCTGAATTGACCGTCGAATAGCTGTATGAGCCAAGTGTAAATTCATCATTAGACCAATTGAACACTTTCCAGGAAATCATTTTTTGCCGGATGGCCTTTCGATCCATTTTGAAAATTTCTGTAAGAGATAATAATGATTCTTCCAGGATCTGTTTTTCTGTCAATTTTGAATATTCCTTTACCCCTGGCCCGGATAACCAGCCGCACAACAAACCACTGGATTGAGGTGACTGTGTCCACCATGTCGGAACGAGTGCGGTAGAAAATATAAAGAAAATATTTTTCATTTTTATGCCCAGACGATGCTGAATTTCCTTTTCTTCCCAAAAATTAGTTTTGAATAATACCTGGATCTTAATAACGTCTCCAAACCCTAAAGCACGGGCAGCTTTTATTTTATTTGGCAGGGCAGGAGAAAAATGAATTTTATTTTTCTGTAGAATACCCAAGGGGATTGTGACCAGAACTTTCGATGCAGTATATTTTTTATCATTCCTGCAATGCAGTTCTGCCAACCCTTGTTTCCATACAATTCTTTTTACAACAGAAGATAATTTAATTGTGCATCCAAGACTTCTGCATTCATCGGCAAGTGCGTTGATTAAATCGCCATAGCCACCCTGGATCCGGTATTGTTCCCATTCTTCTGCTTCAAGCCAGTCTTTTTTGAACGCAAGGGTACTGAAATGTTCGATTGAGGCAGATTCATAACCTTCTACAAAACCCCGGATCTCTTTTCTGAGAAGTTCAAATTGGGCTCCTTTAAAATGACGATCCAGAAATGTCTTTAAGGGTAGATCCCGTTTCAGCTCTCTGAGTTTTTTAACCAAACGCCCATGATGTTCTGTCACAATGGACCTGTCAGCTTCAGGTACCGCTGAGTGTGCATGCCAGATCTTGCCTTTCGCAACATAATGTTTGATCTTATACTCCTTAAGTAATTCAAGTGTGAGCTTTTGTTTGCCGTGAATAAATTCAGCTCCTCCTTCTGCAGGTAATGTGAATTGAGAATTTGTAAATGTGTAGATCCTTCCTCCCAGCCGGTTTCGTGCCTCAAGGATAGTCACACGCACTCTTTGGCGTAAGAGGTTGCGTGCGGCGATTAGACCAGCAGCACCTGCGCCTATGATCACAACTTCATTTCCTTCCATAATTTTTTAAATGTAGGGGAAAGTTAATGATCGGTCAGAGTTGGATAGAAGCTATATATAACCTGCGTGTGAAATGAATAAGGGTATTAATTAGAAATGAAAACAAGCATGGATTCAGAAATTGCGCTGTTTTTAATAGTCAGAATGTATATTCCATCTGGTATATGACTTACATCCATGATTCCGGTAAAATGACCATGTGTAATTTGGGTACCGTCAATTGTATTCAATTTGAAAATTTCATCCCCTGTCAATTCCATGGAGACAAATATTTTATCATGCGCAGGATTTGGATAAGCATAATGTTTACCATAGGAAATTTTTTCGACACTGGTATTCGTCTGGCTTTGTATCGCAGCCAATGCATCCAGTTTTCCATGACCCCATCGTACATGCCCATCCGGACCAATATCTCCGGTGATACCATCTGTAAGTGCTGTTGATAGCATAATGTCTTTTACTTCGGCCGGATTGAGCGACGGATTGGCTTCCAGTAATAAAGCAATGGCGCCAGTTACCATCGGTGCACTCATGCTGGTCCCACTCAGTCGGATGAATTCATAATTTTTACCATTGAATGGAACCTGCGTAACGGCAGTTACATTTTCTCTTGCAAAATAATTGAACGAGGAACATATATCCTGACCAGGTGCGGACAGATCCGGCTTTTGAAATCCATCCATACGGGGACCATAACTCGAAAACGTCGTCAGGTGAAAATTTGTCTGATGTGCAGCTGTGGTGATAACACTTGAAGTCACCGCCGGGTGGCCGATCCCATAATTTTTATCCCCATTCACATAACCTGCAATAGGTGCTGTAAATCCAAAACCCCAGTTACCGCCACCATATATTGTGAGTCGTGTATTCCAAAAATGAACAGTGCCATCTGCTGCTTTTGCAAAAAGGATTTTTTTCAAAGCAGCATTTTTATTTTTTACGTTCAGCGTCATTTGCGGACGACCATTTAAGGGATGTGCTGCATCCAGCACAAACTGGTAGAAAACCGTATCAGCTCCTATGATTAAAAATGTATCCGTAAATGCGGCTGATGTATCAGTATAGAATAATGCTGTCTCGCCTACAATTGTATTAGTTGCATCCATGATCCGCAATTTCGTTTCAAAGGGATGTCCGGGCTCTCCCCACATCGTCACAGTCTGTCCCCATAATTCCTGGTCATTGACATAATCGAATCCCATGATCCGGGTCTGTACGGAATCATTAGTGAAAGACTTTCTTAAATGAAAATTGGTATCACCATTATTACCTGCGCTAAATACAAATACGACACCCAGGTCACTCAATTCATCGATGGCCTGTGATACAAGAGATGTCCCATCCAGCGGGAATGTCCTGTACCCACCCCAACTATTGTTGATTACAAGCCTGCGTCCTGCCGCCTGTGCAGTTTCATACATCCATTGAAATGCATCCAGTGAACTGCTGGCATCATTGCGCATCTGGCTGAAGAGCAAATCACTTTCTATGCCGACACCCCGGTATTTTGTTCCTGCACCACTGCCGCCTGCAATACCTGCCACGTGGGTACCATGATAATCGGAAACTATCGAGAATGTATCACTCTGTGCAGTTGCTAATTGATCAACATCACCATAGTATGCACCATGGGAAAATCCCGGCGGTGGAGTTCCATTGATTTTAACCTGGTCACACGCTGCAAAGATCCTGCTGTACGTAAGTGACGTATCATAAAACATGGGATGGGTGTAATCGAAACCCCAATCAACAACACCGATAAAAACATTTTTGCCTGTGTATGATTGTGGCAATCCAACACCCTGATGTACAAGATTTACATGTGATTCAATTAAAGCTTTATCGAGCTCAGCACTAATCCTTTCAGCAACTTCCAGGTACTCAATCCCCGGATAACTGAAACCTTCATGAAAAAGATAAATGGGAATTCGCATACTTACTATCGTGCCAATAACTGCACCTACATCAATACCATCTGCGATAGCCTGTTCTTTATTGAAATGTGAATTCGTCCTGGCCAAAACGGCAACATGATATTGCGAACCTATTTTATAGACTGGATAATAATCAAGGATTTTTTGAGACGGGATGCTGCGGTTGTAATTCAGGTCTTTCTGGATCGCATGGATGGCGGAAAGGGTATGGGCTGGCATGATGGCCGCCTGGCTGAACACGTGTGAGCAGAGAAATGTACAGGTCAGGCTGAGTAAAAAAGATTTCATGCAGGATGGAGTGTTTAACATTAGTTGATTGAAGGTAGCAAATATGGATCGAAGCTGAATATAAACATGTGGTCCGTTGTTTTGGGTTGGCAGTAGAGTCGTGTTGCAACGGGACTCTAATGCCAATCCAAAACCAGGTGAAATTATTTTATCTAATCCTCAGGAAACTGGAATTCCGGGTACAGCGATTTCTTCCTCTTTTCCATTTCTGCCACGATATACAAACCATCAGGACCTTTCTTTTTTAACTCCACCATGATATTGTGAAAACTTTGGGCATCCCTGTTCTGGCTGAGCTTAAAGACATTTTCCATTTCCTGGATTTCAATTTCAAATGCAACAATAGCCTTCATCAATGGCCGGGTATATTCCGGGCTCAGATTGTCATAGATAGTTGAGGACGTTTCATCCTGACCCTCAAAATAGAGTGTTGTTTTGCGTAACATCTCGATGAGGCCGGCATCATCTAAAAACTTAACCTGGCCTTTGGCATGCACACTGATGTAGTTCCATGTTGATGCCTGTTGGGGGTTGCTATACCATGTCGCACTGACATAGACATGCGGACTCGTAAAGACGACAAGGACATTGGGATTATGAAGAAATGCCTTATGATGGTCTGTATTCTTCATGATATGTCCCCGTAACATTTGTTTGCCTTCATGCTCAATAATAAATACAGGTATTTGGGTAGCCACAGGTTTATTCTCGTGATCACATCCAACGATCATCGCGAACGGATGCTGGTCTACAAATTCCCTGACGACGGTTTCGTCGTATTCTTTGAATGGCTTGAGGTCGTACATATGTGGCAAAAATAAGTAATCGGTATTCAGTATTCGGTGTTCTGTAAAAAATAGTATTCGGTACTTGTGGTGAGCTTGTCGAATCCATTCAGTATTCGGTATTCAGTAAAAAAAGTATTCAGTCATTCGTAATTTCAAGAATAGGTACTAAGAAAACTTTATACTTACCTATTTACCACTTACCTATTTACCACTTACCTATTTTACCGCTTACCATTTTGACCGCTTACCTCCCGATATCTATCGGGATTACCTCTTACCAATTTTACCGAACACTGAACACCGAACACCGAATACTGAACACCGAATGGATTCGACAAGCTCACCACAAGTACTGAATACCTTCAGAGAATAAACGGCCATCTCAGCTACCAAACGTATCTTTATTAAAAGCAGAGTCCATTGCAACAGATTTTACTGGTAAGTCCTCCATTTACTCAGCTCAATACGCCGTATCCTGCTACTGCGTATTTGAAAGGGTTTTTAAATACAAAAGGAATCGTCAGTAACCAGATTGATCTGGGAATGGAAACCATCCTCTTACTTTTTTCAAAGAATGGACTCGAGCACCTCTTTGATACTGCTCATCGCAATATCGCTTTAGGTTCTACTAATTCTCAAAGGATTTTTGCCCTTCGCGATTACTACATTTCGACGATCGCACCCGTCATTCAGTTTTTACAGGATCAGGATCCTACACTTGCGTATTTTATTTGTGAAAGAAATTTTCTTCCCGAAGCTTCGCGATTTTCACAGATTGAAGATATCGAATGGGCATTCGGCACGATGGGTCTTCGTGACAAGGCAAGACACATTGCCACACTCTATCTTGAAGACCTAAGTGATTTTATTTTAGAAATGGTAGACCCACATTTTGGCTTTAGTCGCTATGCGGAACGATTGGCCATGTCAGCTAATTCTTTTGACGGATTGTATTCACAATTGCAGCAGGCCCCGGGATATATTGTTGAACTCATGCTTTCAATTTTGAAAAGCAAAATTGAACAGTACAGTCCTTCTGTACTTTGTTTGTCAGTACCATTTCCAGGCAATCTGTTCGCTGCGCTTGCATGTGGGCATTATATGAAACAACATTATCCCAACATAAAGATTGTGATGGGAGGCGGATACCCAAATACGGAATTGCGATCGTTATCCGATCCTAGAGTATTTGATTTTGTAGACTATATCACCCTCGATGACGGCGAGGCTCCATTGATGGTATTGATGTCGCACCTTGATGGCAGCGCAGATGTCTCAATGTTGAAACGAACATTTGTCTTGCTGAATGGCAAGGTGACATATTGTAATGGAAGCCTGCATGCAGACATTAAGCAGGAGCAAGTGGGTACGCCGGATTATAGTGACCTGCCTTTAAAGAAATATTTATCAGTAATTCAGCTTACAAATCCCATGCACCGGTTATGGAGTGATGGCCGATGGAATAAGCTGACGATGGCGCATGGATGTTATTGGGGAAAATGTACATTTTGCGATATCTCACTTGATTATATTAAAAATTACGAATCTTCATCCGCAACAGTGATCGTGGACCGGATCGAAACACTTATAGCACAAACAGGAGAGCGTGGTTTTCATTTTGTTGATGAGGCCGCACCACCTGCATTAATGAAAGCAGTAGCTCTTGAAATTCTAAAACGAAAATTGGTTGTCAACTGGTGGACGAATATTCGTTTTGAAAAAAGTTTTCACTACGATCTCTGCCGCCTGCTGGCTGCATCAGGTTGTATCGCAATATCCGGTGGACTGGAAGTAGCATCTGATCGATTACTGGCATTAATTGCAAAAGGCGTTACGGTAGAACAAGTAACCCGTGTTACAGATAACTTTAACCGCGCGGGCATCATGGTGCATGCTTATCTCATGTATGGATTTCCGACACAGACTACCCAGGAGACCATAGACTCCCTGGAAGTAGTTAGACAAATGTTTGAAACAAATATCCTGCAGTCTGCATTCTGGCATCGATTTGCGATGACAGCACATAGTCCTGTAGGATTATATCCGGAACAATTTCATGTAACACCGATTTCATCTACAACTGGTTCATTTGCTAACAATGACCTGGAGCATGCTGATCCTTCCGGTGCAGACCATGATTTATTCAAAGATGGCCTGGTAAAATCGCTGTACAATTATATGCATGGTGTTTGTCTCGATGATCCATTGCAAAATTGGTTTGATCATGATGTGCCGGGAACATCACTTGCGCCTGACCTGATAGAATCGTATCTCACAAAACCTCATGGTCGCGATATCAAACCAGTTCAGTCAATAATTTGGATTGGAGGTCCTGTAACATATGATTTTGGAGATGGATCGCTATTGATCTCTTCAAAACAGGAAGCTCATCATACTAAGTGTGCGGAAGCTGAAGCATTATGGCTGGTACAGGTATTGCCACTAATGACTCCATATGCATCTTCAATCTATTCTTATCAGATGGTACGAGAAGACTATGAACGTAACCAGTTGCCCGATTTTACATTATTCTGGTATGGTAGAGTAATGGAAAAATTAAAAGAGATTGGACTATTGGTATTGTAAAAAATCAGGATTTATTTAGTTTTATTGTTTATAACTGGATGCTTCATTCCATTTTTACTTTCTAATTAAAATTCTCTGGCTATGCAATACTTCACCTCGATGTTTTTCTTCCTTGTTATTACAGGTTGTGGACCAAAACCGGATCATCAAAATCAGGAACACGCTACCATGCGTATTAACGTTGATTCATTAGCAGCACTTTTTTTGGCTGGTTGGAATACGAAGGATTCCGTTGCTATTATGAAAACGATAGCTGATGATGCAGTGGTAATGAATGACTCTTTGATACATACGGGTGCTAAAGCAATCTCAGAACGATGGGTGAGTGGGGGTGTAAGGGTATTGAGTAATATTAAAATTAACTCTTCGATCAGGGAAGCAAGCGAATCAATTGCGTACGATGGCGGAACCTATAGTCTTGATCTGACACCACCCGGAGGACCGACCCTCAAAGAAAAGGGAAACTATTCTTTAGTTTGGTCAAAACAAAAATCTGGCGAATGGAAGTTGACATTGATCCATATTGAAGATATTACCAGGATGCCTGATATTCAGTAGATTATTTTATTTGATACCTATAGAATTTTATTCCTAATTATTTCCAAGTGGATTAATATCCCGTACCTCCAGTATTTGTTTTTCATGTCCGATAATCAGGCAGTTAATCATAGCTTTTCCTACCTGTTTTAATGTACTGGTACTGTTTGGCATGACAATTTTCAGGATCGGATAGAGCCATGCAAAATATTTATACATGGGCAATTCATTTTTTTGGCCAGGTGTCAGTTTCATAAATCCGGGCCTAAAATTATAGACGTGTTTAAATGGCAGACGCATCAGAGCATTTTCTGTGCGACCCTTTACGCGCGCCCACATTTGTCGACCCTTTTCAGTGGAGTCGGTGCTGGCGCCGCTGACATAAATAAATGTCATGTCAGGATTTTGTTTAGCAACCACCTTCGCAAAATGCAAAGTAGTATCATATGTTAGCCGGGTGTATTCCGGTTCTTTTTTGCCGATGCTGGTGACGCCTGCACAAAAGAAACACGCATCGTATCCTTTTAGATTTTGATCATCCATGCTGATCTCAAGAAATTCGGGAACAATGTATTCTTTCAATTTTGGATGTGTACGTCCGGTAGGCTTTCGACTTACACTGAGTACATGTGATACTGCAGGATGCTCGAGGCATTCAAGAAGGACACCTTCGCCAACCATGCCTGTAGCTCCGGTGATGATGATTTTATACGTCATGATGAAGTAAACATAGGCAAAATCGAATTATATTTGAAAATCCTATATGTGGTGGTAATCCACCCTACTGATACGCAAATCAAAACAACTACCAATATTAAAATTGCAATCCTGATTTCCCGAATTGTGCTTACATGAATCTGAAAGATCCGGCTGCTGCCCATTCCCATGCGTAAATTTTTCAAGATGTAAAGTTCAGAAGGCTGGCATTTGATAATGTCAGCCTTCAATTTTAAAGATTTGATTAATAATTTCCATTCTTGAATGTAACCTTACTTGCTGTGTCTAAATCTATCCACCCGGACTTTCTTTATCATCTGCAATTCAAAGACGAAAAAATCATTACACTTTTTATGGATCTGCGCGAATATATCCTGGACATATATCCTGACAGCAATGAACTTGTATACCATACACATGCCCTGACAACTGTGTTCTCAATTTCTGATAAACTGGCGGACGCATTTTGTATGATCCCGATTTATACAAATCATTTAAGTCTTGGTTTTAATAAAGGAACACTCATCCATGATCCGCATAAGATCCTGATTGGTACAGGTAACCTGATACGTCATATTCCTGTGTCTGCACCTGCAGAATACAGGAATAAAAATGTGAAGGACCTAATTAAAAATGCAGTGGAATTTGCCATCAGGGATATGGATAGGCCAACCCGGGTTAAAGGCCTCACAATTTCAAAAATCAAAAAGAATAGCTAATTATTATTATGAATCCAATAATAAATTGAAGTTCATAGCCAATAATAATTCAACAATTGTCATAGATACCGACGGCAAAAAACTGCTTCAGCTTGAAGGTTCAGCCAGGTCAGGGCTTATTGGAAATAATTTTTTTACTCCTCTGGAGAAGGGAATGTTGGTGATTGATCTTGATGAAGAATTGAAATAAATTGCAGTGATTACCAGAGAAAATAGAGAGTGGGTTAAAAGTCATAATCATCTGATTAACAATAAGTTATGACAGTGTGGCATACCTAGGTGTGCCACACTGTCATAACTTATTGATATTCAAATCTTTAAATGGCTAATTTTAGTTAAAATCATCCATTTTTACCCTTTTTGGGTAATTAACAGTTTTCGGGATAAAACTGTCTCTTTAGTACGTACTTGGACAAGATAAATTCCCGTATTGGTTGTGGGGAATTTCAGAGATATGAGTTGTTGATCAACAAACTCCCGGGACAAAACTCGCTGCCCTAATTCATTCGAAACAATAATACTTCCAGTTTCATTTCGCGAAAATTCTAGCCACACTTCACCTGCTGATGGATTTGGATAAATATGCCATGATGCCACGTCCGATATATTTTCCTGACCAATGACAATGATTTCGACTGGAAGTCTTTTGGAAACACATTCATATTCAGGTGTACGGAGCTGCCAGTTGTAGAAGAAATAATAATATTCATCACCAAAGGATGAGGAGGTGATCTGTCCTGCCTGACCAAGAAAATACGGATAAGACAATTCACCCCTGTTACGAAATAAATTACCCTGCGGACTGCGCAAAGAATATTTACCAATTGGAATTTCGAAATTTAATGGCACTGTATTTAGGCCCGGTTGTACAACCACCTGTACAAAGTCAAGCAATGTATCTCCTTCATACAACTGAATGAAGCGAGTACCCGCAGGGCCACCTTCGGGAACATAAGCATCTACTGAGAGAAGCGTAATGGGTTCCCAAATGTCAAAAAGCAAATAACCAGTTTGATCAGGCAATCCTCCCGGACCTGTTGTGTCCGCCTTTCCACCAGAAAAAATTTGCTCCGGATAGATCGTGTGTGATTCAGCATAATAGGTTACGCTATGATTCAGATCCTCTCTGATTAAAATATTACCCGTGTCAAGCAATAGACCACCTGAGGCTTCATCATACCAGGAAATATGAGATCCTTCAACAACAATGATCACAGAATCTTCAGGTGTATGCTCAATGGATGTAAGAACAGGAATTGCTGCTTCAAGGAATACCACATCATATGGCTCCGATACAATTTGTGTTTCGCTGCAAATGCCATCCACCGCAACAGTGTATGTGCCGGATTCTGTAACTGCGATACTTTGTGCTGTTGATCCATCAGCCCATAGGTAATTCACACCCGGAGAAGATATCAGGAAGATCGTTTCTCCCGCACACAAGTGATTGCTGTTGCTGGCGGTTATAGTTGGTATCAATTCCTGTGGTGCCCGAACGTGTATGGAATTGGTTAAGGATATACATCCATTACTATCCTGTACAATAGCATGAAAGAGACCTTCGCCGGAAATCAGAATGGATTGTGTTGTTTCCCCCGTTGACCATGTATACAGAGGAAATCCAAAAGGTGCTGTCAACATCAAGGTATCTCCAGGGCAGAGATTTGTATCTCCTGCAACGGATATTTCAGAACCCTCTAAAAGACATGTGGCTTCGGGTAACGTATATGTGGTATCGATGTGTGGCGTATCCAATTTTGTCCGAATGCCAGACGGCCATCTAACAATAATTGAATCAATTTCAGATACATCACCTAATCCAAAATGAACTGCCAGTGAGCTCATCGGGCTATAACTTTGCCCGGAGCGCACTTCCCGTATTTGTTTTTCTCCTGCTACATAAAGTTCTACACGCGCACCAATACCATTGCGGTTGGTTACAAGGCCATGTGGGATCAGCTTAATCCAGTGATGCTCATTTCCCTGGTTGATGAAGACATCACCCTGGTGCACGACATCGAGAAATCCATCATTATTTAGATCTGCTATCGCACCGGGTGTAACAGGTAAGGTTTGACCTGTAAATGTCAGGTCACCATTTCCCAGGTACAATTGCTGCCCGAGATCAGAAAAAATATCCATGAAGCCATCGTTGTTAAAGTCACCGGTTGAGTTTTCAAATGCACCCAGATCAAACGCATCGATACCGGAAGTTGATATCACATCGGTAAACGTTCCATTTCCATTATTGCGAAACAACCTGTTTTGGAAATCATGATTGATGATAAATGCATCCATGTCACCATCATTATCAAAATCTTCGAAAGAGGTGGTCCAGGATTGTGCATTATCATCAAGACCTGCTGCCGCAGCTACTTCTGTGAAGGTGTCATCACCATTGTTGCGATAGAGCAAATTGATCCTGTCAGGATCAGATGGTGGTGCGCCTGCTTTACATTTTGTGATATACAGATCAATGTCTGAATCATTATCAAAATCTGTCCAGATGGCTGAGTACGCACCGGGACCGGGAGAGGTCTCGATCAGGTTTGTTTCCGGGATCATTTTCCCAAAACCATCATTCCGAAATGGAATTGATAATGCTGTATCATTACACACAAATGCATCCAGCCAGCCATCATTATTAATATCTGCCATGGTGGATCGCTGACTCGCAATGGTGACCGGCATCAGTTGTTCGCTATACTTAGTGCCTGAACTATCTGCAGTGACAAAAGAAACACTTTCACTGCTGGCTAAAAGCAGGTCATTAAAACCGTTATTATCTAAATCGCCAGCACAGATACTCCAGGTTGGAAGGGTAGCGAGATGGACGTTAAAGAATCGCTGTTGAAAAGTACCGTCTGACTGCTGGAAATCGATATAAATACCTTTACCTGCCACACGAACTACATCATCAAGCCTGTCCCCATTCATATCCACGACGCAATCGGAATACTCTGCAAAACCAGTCACATTTGTTAATAAATCATTCTGATTTAAAAACACGACAGGTTGACCATGTATTGAAGCGGCAAGCAGATGGAAAACGAAAAGACTTGCTAAGTAAAATTTAGTTTTCATAGGCATCAAATGAAACACATTAGAGAACACTAAGTTTAGGGGTTTAATGGTTTTGCGTCTTTCAAAACCTGATTTCCAATTTTTCAAAAATTCATTACAGTCTTTATAGGGGTAATTATTTTACCACCGTCACATCACTGTACACCAATTCTTCATAAGATTTATTTTCAAACATATATTTGACTCGGACTACATAGACATACACACCAGATGAAACATCATCCTGGTTAAATTTTCCATTCCAGGTATAGGGTATTTCTGTAGATGCAAAAACTAAATTTCCCCACCGGTCGTAAACTTGCCTATCCATGGATGCTATGACTATGTCCGAACTTATGGAAAAAGAAAAAATGTCATTTTCTCCATCATCATTTGGTGAAATAATATTAGGAGAATAAAATCCCCTTTTCAATGGCTCACCGGGTAGAATCAATGCTTCACTGCATATGGATTATCTGGCTGCCAAAATAAAGAATGCGGAGGAAAGTATTCAGTAACAAGTATTCAGTAAAAAGAGGTTTAGTAATTAATTTACTGAGGGTCAATTAATCTTATTAACTTTTAGTTATTAACTTTTAGTTTTTAGTTATTAGTTGTTAGATTGTGACGATGAATATTCAAAATGTTCCTGGTAAAGCAGAATTAAAAACTTCGGCTGAAATTGCATCCCGCATCATCATTCTTTCTTATCTCTGTTATATCGCCATCGAACAGGATGATGCACCGGTAGCTGTTGATTTTTTAAAAACTCACAACCTGTGGAATCAGTGTTCTCCGACAGAAAAAGAATTTTTTCAAAAACCATTATCTCAGGAAGAGAAAACACTTATATCCTGGCGTCTCGAATCGATATGGATGATGCTTTGGATTATCAACATGGTTGAAGACCCGGGACTTCCGGTACAGGAAATCCAGATTGATGAAGTGCTGACACGTATTCCTGCCTTCATGGAGGATCCAGGGGATTTTATAAAATATGCACGGACGCGCGATGTTGCAGATATCATTGAAGTGCGGGACATGGTCACACAACTTCACAGTGTTGTGAGCCGAAAATCCGATAAGCAATCCAAACCGGGAGGACTTCATCCTGCTGTATTGGCAGAAAGAAATCATGCACTGGAGTGGGTGACATATAGTTTGATGGAATGGGATGCGATTGATACACATTCCTAAGGAAGGCTTAGGCGAAGGCTAAGGCGGAGGAATTTGTAAAATCAATTTATTGATAATTTGTCTATACATGATAAAAATATAATACTCTATTAGTAATAACACCTTTACATTAGCCTCATTCTTAGCCTTAGCCTCTGCTTAATCCGGATATTCCTCTGATCCCATCACCCAGATAAAAGATTGTAAGTCAATATAGTCTTTTGGTTTGTACAAAAGAGTGTCTTCCTTTACCTGTTTTGCAAAATGTAATAAGCCTTGGTATGTTTGCCAGTTTGGTTTTGAGGTGTATTGAAAATTAAACTGGTATTTTTCAGCGGCGGATTGAGTGACACGTGGTTTGAGAAAGATATGTTCTTTTGGATTGCCGATAAATCCAAATACAGTAACCAATGGCCAGGTAAGAACTCGCGTTTGTTTTCGGGGTAAGGTGCTCACTACATTTACAAAGGATTCAAACCGCTCCTGAAGGGAAGAATTGCCGTAGAGATAATTAAATAACCCTTCAGAAAATGCTTTCGCGCCAGCCAGAGTTTTTACTGCATCCCGCAATGCCATTTTTTCAAAAGAGAAAAGAAGATTGGTGCGGGATTCAATCCGTGTAGCGATCCGGGCAATTTCCAGGTACTTATTTGAATGGAGTAATTTTTGAAAAGCAGACTCATTTAGTTCTACACGGAACTGTTGATGGGCATCCCATTTATACTGCCGTTCCCATGCAATATAGGTGGGGTCAGAATACCCCTTTTTGAAATAAAAGAGAAACTTTTTAATGCAACGACTTCGTGCTTTGGAAAGAGGCTTCACCCCGACCGCTGATGCTGTGTTCACTAAAATTCC
>JANPKZ010000129.1:0-11957 GCA_031426295.1 Saprospiraceae bacterium | reverse complement strand
TTGAAATTCAGGAATTTCGGTAAAAAATCACTTGTGGAAATTGAAGAACTTCTGCAAATGAAAGGTCTTACTTTCGGGATGGACCTGTCCAAATACAAATTAGACGAGGACTAATTTTAAAACCATCTGCAGTAACCATTTCTCAGGTCCATTGACCGGTGCTGCGAAGTCATTAATTCTTAACCAAACCGAATCATGAGACACGGTAAAAAATTCAACCATCTCGGTCGCAAAGCCGGCCATCGCGCAGCCTTATTGATGAACCTCAGTAATGCGCTGATCACGCACAAACGTATTTTTACTACGCTTGCAAAAGCAAAGGCGCTGAAGAAATTCGTTGAGCCTTTAATCACGAAAGGAAAAAGCAATACCACACACAATCGCCGTGTTGTTTTCTCATACCTCAGCAGTAAAGAAGTTGTTCACGAACTCTTCTCAACTGTTGCTACGAAAATTGGAGATCGTCCGGGTGGATACACACGTGTCATCCGCACTGGTTTCCGACGTGGTGATGGTGCTGAAATGGGCATGATCGAATTGGTGGATTTTAATGAACTCTACACAAATCCAAAACGTCGCAGAAGTGAAGCGACTGAAACAGGTAAAGGCAAAACTCGTCGCACCCGAAGAGGAAAAGCCAAGGCTGTTGGTGCTGCTGCTGTTGCAACAGCTCCTGCGGCTGTAGCTGCTACAAAACCTGCTGCATCAGAAGAAGAATAATTTCGTCCATGCAGGAGAAATAATAAAAGGGTTGCGATTCATTTGCAGCCCTTTTTTTTGATATGTCCGGAATAAAAATGAATTATATTTTTTTATATATAACTTTGTATCCCTGAACATTAGCTCAAACCATATGCCATTTACATCAGGTAGTGCCAAGGCCATTCTCCTTCTCGAAGACGGTACATATTTCGAAGGCAGAGCCGCGGGTAAAGCGGGAACTGCTACCGGTGAGATTTGCTTTAATACGGGTATGACCGGCTACCAGGAGATCTTCACGGATCCTTCCTATTATGGCCAGGTCCTCGTGACCACACACGTCCACATAGGTAACTACGGTACGAAAGGGGAAGAAGTTGAAAGTGGTCACATGCAAATCAATGCATTGGTATGCAAAAGTTTCATCGATGATTACAGTCGGCCGTTAGCAGATAAATCGATCCAGGCTTTTTTCGAAGACCAGGACAGGCTTTGTATCTATGGAGTTGATACACGTGCTATCGTAAAACATATTCGCAGTAAAGGAGCAATGAATTGTATTATCTCAAGTGAAGATCTTGATATCGAATCATTGAAACAAAAACTTGCTGCAGTTCCCAGCATGGAGGGTCTTGAACTCGCTTCTATTGTGTCAACAAGAGTTGCATATGAAGCCGGAGATCCCAATGCAACATATCGAATCGCTGCATTGGATTTTGGTATCAAAACAAATATTCTTCGATGCTTCACGGAGCGGGATTGTTATGTCAAAGTTTTTCCCGCTAAATCTTCCATGGAAGATTTAATGTCATTTTCACCACACGGGATTTTCCTCTCCAATGGTCCGGGCGATCCGGCCTCAATGACATATGCTATAGAGACAATTGAAAAAATTGTGGAGGCAGATGTTCCTGTATTTGGAATTTGCCTGGGACATCAGCTGCTTGCATTGTCGCAGGGTCTCAGCACGTACAAAATGCATCACGGTCACCGGGGGATCAATCACCCGGTATTAAATATATTGACAGGAAGAGGAGAGATCACAAGCCAGAATCATGGTTTTGGCGTTTCTCCAGAAGAGATTGAAAAAAATCTTGACAGGATTCAGATCACGCACCGGAATCTGAATGATGATACTATCGAAGGGATTCAGATCATTGGGAAGCCTGCCTTCTCTGTTCAATATCATCCGGAATCATCACCGGGCCCACATGACTCCCGTTATTTATTTGATGAATATCTTGAAGTCATTCGTCAGCAAATCAATACAGAATCTTACCAATTAAATTAATCTATCCATGAGTGCTATCGTTGATCTTATTGCCCGTGAAATCCTCGATAGTCGGGGCAATCCGACCATTGAAGTTGAGGTCATCACCGAAGCAGGTGTTGTCGGCAGAGCTGCTGTTCCTTCCGGAGCTTCTACCGGCAAACATGAAGCTGTCGAACTCAGGGATGGTGATCCAACCCGATATATGGGGAAAGGTGTTTTAGATGCGTGCAGGAATGTTGAAGAGCGCATCGCGGAGCAGGTCATTGGTATGGATGTCTCTGAACAAATAGATATTGATCAGGCAATGATCGACCTGGACACGAATCTGAATAAATCAGGTATCGGGGCCAACGCTATGCTGGGTGTAAGTCTCGCTGTTGCAAAAGCAGCCGCTACAGAACACCGTCAACCATTATTCCGGTATATCGGTGGAGTCAACGCACATGTACTGCCAGTACCCATGATGAATATACTTAATGGTGGTTCGCACGCGGATAACAGTATCGACTTCCAGGAATTTATGATCATGCCGATTGGTGCAGATCATTTTCGCGATGCATTACGCATGGGAACAGAAGTATTCCATCATTTGAAAAGCGTTTTGAAAAAAGCAGGTTATTCAACGAACGTAGGTGATGAAGGAGGCTTTGCACCCAATATTAAATCCAATGAAGAAGCTATTGAAATTGTGTTGAAAGCAATTGAAATGGCAGGATATAAAGCAGGGGAGGATATTGTGATTGCACTGGATGCAGCCGCATCTGAATTTTATGATGAAGATCAAAAATTATATGTCTTCAAAAAATCATCCGGTGAGAAAAAAACATCAGATGAAATGGTGGCCTATTGGGAAAGCTGGATAGCGAAGTATCCGATCTTCTCGATAGAAGATGGATTGCATGAAGATGACTGGGCAGGATGGACAAAGCTGAACAAAGCAATAGGTGATCGTGTACAGATCGTAGGTGATGATTTATTTGTAACCAATGTCGAGCGACTCAGCCTGGGTATTGAACGGCAAAGTGCCAACAGCATTCTCGTCAAACTTAATCAGATTGGAACGCTATCTGAAACTATTGAAGCGGTACAACTTGCCACGCGTAATGGATTTTCTTCCATCATCAGTCATCGCAGTGGTGAGACAGAAGATGTTACGATTGCTGATCTTGCAGTAGCACTTAATACTGGTCAGATTAAGACAGGTTCACTCTCACGTTCTGACAGGGTTGCAAAATACAATCAGCTGCTCCGGATTTGTGACATACTTGGTGATTCTGCTTTCTACCCTGGAAGATCTTTGCTTGGTCGCTAATTGGGATCTGTTTTTTTTACATGTTTCCAAATTGAATACAGTATCACTGTTTTTCATTTGGCAGCATGATTAGAATTTCTTTCTTCCTACCACTCTGCTTCCTTCCACTCTGTTTAGAAAGGTTTGTATAGAGCATACGCAACACCTGCGAAGCTTTTCACTCGAATTGGCATAACCTTTGCCATTACCCATGCAACCATCCCATGGTTGTAGTCCCCTGAACATATCCGGATTCAATTTTCTATTACAGTTTATGATCCCTTTTGAACAGGGGACAGAACAGACATGGATATGTACAAATCAGCCATTGATGCCTGTCCCCATTTTTCCTTCCCCGATCGTGTTTTGAAGAAAGACTGAATATTCTTATCTTTCGCTTTTACTTAAGGTCTCAGGCATGAAAAGATTACTTCATCTACGGCAGCTGATTGCTCAGCTGATTGCTGCCGGCTGGCTCAACAAATATTCAGTGTCCGCAGGATTATTCGTGGTCTGGATGATGTTTTTTGACAAACACAATTTTTTCACTCAGTTTAATCTCAGGAGCACTGTCAATGAACTGGAGTCTTCCATTGAAACGTACCAGGAAGATCTCGCAAAGACAGAAGCTGCCCACCGGGACCTGATGAATAACAAGGAGAAGTTTGCCAGGGAAAAATACCTGATGCACAGGTCAGATGAAGATGTATTCATTTTTCAATAACTGCAGTTCGTACTTATTCCATTTTTATGAGTGTATTAGTCGGAAAGGATAGCCGTGTATTGGTTCAGGGATTCACGGGTACTGAAGGGACCTTCCATGCCAGCCAAATGATCGAATATGGCACCAATGTGGTTGGTGGCGTTACACCGGGGAAGGGTGGTCAATTACATCTTGACAGGCCTGTCTTTAACACCGTCCAGGAAGCTGTGAAGGAAACCGGAGCTAATGTCTCCATCATCTTTGTCCCGCCAGCATTTGCCCCTGACGCCATTCTTGAAGCGGCAGAATCAGGCATCAAAGTAATCGTCTGCATCACAGAAGGAATTCCTGTGCAGGACATGATCAAAGTCAAATCGTATATCAATACCTCCGGATGCCGGCTTATCGGCCCAAATTGCCCTGGCATCATTACCCCGGGCGAAGCCAAGATTGGCATCATGCCTGGTTTTATTCACAAGCCGGGTACCATTGGTATTATATCACGTTCCGGTACCCTGACGTATGAAGCAGTGGACCAGGTGACGAAAGCAGGTTTAGGCCAATCCACCTGTATAGGCATCGGTGGAGATCCGATATGTGGTACTACCACACTGGAAGCAGTCCAGTTATTAATGGCTGATCCGGCTACAGAAGGTATCATCATGATCGGAGAGATCGGTGGCAGCATGGAATCCGACGCAGCCTACTGGATCAAAGAACATGGCACAAAACCAGTGGTAGGCTTCATTGCAGGTAAAACAGCCCCCAAAGGCCGCAAAATGGGCCACGCGGGCGCTATCATTGGAGGTAAAGCTGATACGGCTGCAGCCAAAATGGAGATCCTCGCCGCATGTGGAGTCCACGTTGTTGATTCACCCGCAATGATCGGTTCAACAATGGCCAGCGTACTACGTAAGTAACATTTGTTTTTTTTACTACACAAAGTTTCACCTAATACATAGTCAACACATGATCCAACATCAATTATTAGCAGGTAAAAGAGGTGTTGTTTTCGGTGCTCTTGATGAGAGCTCGATTGCATGGCATGTTGCCAGGCAATGTGCAGCAGAAGGCGCAACATTTACTTTGACAAATGCGCCTGTAGCAATGCGTTTTGGAACAATCCAGAAATTAGGTGCAGAACTTAATGCAGAAGTAATCGCAGCAGATGCAACATCAGTCACCGAACTGGAAGCACTTTTTTCAAAATCTGTTGAGATCCTCGGTGGACCTTTAGACTTTGTACTACATTCTATCGGCATGTCCGTCAATATGCGCAAGGGCAAACATTACACAGACATCAATCATGAATGGATGTCAAAGACATTTGATATCAGCGCCATGTCGTTTCATAAGATGATGCAGGTATTGTACCGCCAGGATGCGATGGCACAGGGTGGCTCAATCCTTGCCCTTACTTATATCGCTGCGCAACGAGTGTTCCCTGATTATAATGAAATGGCAGATGCCAAGGCGTTACTGGAATCGTTTGCGCGCAGTTTTGGATATCATTTTGGTGTAAAAAAGGGTGTGCGGGTAAATACAGTTTCACAATCACCAACTGTCACCACTGCAGGTAGTGGAGTGACCGGATTTTCTGATTTCTTCTCATATGCTGCAGCCATGTCACCACTGGGAAATGCAAGCGCGGAAGAATGTGCGCGCTACTGTGCAATGCTTTTTTCGGATTACACAAAATCTGTCACCATGCAAAATTTGTTTCATGATGGAGGATTTAGTGCGATGGGAGTCAATCCGGCCGTTCTAGGTAAAGAATAGGTGACGTTCCTTACCTTACCCTATAAGCGCATGAATTCTTTTTTCCGAAGTGTATTATTGGTTCTGCTGACAGGTTTGACTTTCTTTCCCGATGCCCTTGGGCAGACACGGGAAGAAAATCCCATTGGTCGTAACCCGATTGGCACTTCGAATCAAATTGATACAACTGACTCGGGCATATTACCACTGGATACACCGGCGACGATGGCATATGTTTTACAAACTGAGCCTGGTAAAATCTATACGGTAGCAGATTCTTTTCTCTGGGAAGATAACCGGCATCATCCGCTTGCATTTTATGAAAGACATCTCGGAAATTTTGGTTCTGCAGTGAGTTCGTTAATTCCTGTTCGGAAGATCTTTCCAGGATTCAGGACGGGTTGGGATCAATACGATCCATATTATGTCACAGCGGACAGCTTCAGATATTATCATCAGGCTGTTCCTGTCATGAAAGCAAGGTTTTCTCAGGCAAGTCAGAGTGATACATATTTCAATCTTGATTTTGGAAGAAACTTTGCACGTGGTTTAAGTCTGAGCTTAGTTTATAATAGAATCAACCAGGTCAGCGAGAGACCTCCTTCATGGGCTTTTGCACATCAACAGCAACGGAATACAACATTTGGCATTGGTGTTTGGCATGATGCGCCGAATGGAAGGTATGATGCATTTTATAACTTTTTATCGAATGGTGCTTTTGGTTTGGAAAATGGAGGAATTGCTGAGCCGGAGTTAATTGGTGATACCGATGTCAACAATATTGTCGTGCCGGTTTTTAGATTACAGGCTGAGACTTCACACAAGCATCGCACATTTTTTACAAAACAAATATTTCATCTTCTTCCGGATACCTCTTCTCTTGGGATGGATATATGGATGCAGGCGCATTATGAAACAGGATTGTATAAATATTCTGATCCGGATACACTCGGCGCATTACCATTTTATGGTGCTGGATTTTTTGTAGACCCTAGAGGTGTGCGGCAATATACGTTCACCAAAGAATCGCAGGTAAGCGGTGGTATTGCACTGCCGTGGATTGCTGCACGCTCAACCGTTCAGGCATCACTTCGCTATAGATCAATTGTTCTGGAACAGGAACCGGATTCGCGAAAAATAAATGAATTGTATTTTGATGGTACTGGTGAATTTCAGTGGATAGAACCATTGAAGCTTATAGGAAAATTTTCAGTAGGTCTTGGCCAGGCAAAAGGAACATTTAGTTTTCAGGCAGACGGATCTTTACAGACAGGATTAATCGGAGCGTTTGAAGGTTTTTATTCTATTGTGAAACGACATCCATATACAATTGAATCTCGCCTTCGGATCAATCAGCAGATCGTTTATAATACGAGCTTTACCGATCCTGTTTGTCATCAGATCGGTGTCTCATGGAATTGGAAGCAACAATTATTACGCGCAGGTGTGAATTGGTTTGTCTTCGACAATTACATTTATTTTAATGAAGACAAATTACCTGCACAGATCACTGAATCGTTTTCGCTCAGGCAATTATTTGCAGAAAAAACATTTGATTTCAAATGGATCGGCATAAAAGGCAATTTTATCTGGCAGCCTGATGCACGACGTGAACTCATGATGCCTGATCTGATATATACAGCAAGTCTATATGGTCGCACGAAAATTTTCAAAAGGAGATTAGCCGTCATGCCGGGTGTTGATATTACATATCATGATCAGTATACCGGGGTTGGTTATTTTCCTGCCACGGGTCGATATCATCTAAGCGGAGGTCCGGATATACCTGATTACATGAGGATCGATGCAGTGATCGGGATCCATATCAATTTCCTCAAAGCATTTGTCAGGATGGAAGACATCGTGGGATTATGGGAAAAACGGGTATTATACCAGGCAGATTTTTATCCGCATTATCCCGGGTATTTCAGGATTGGTATCTCTACTGGTTTTTATAATTAATCATCGCTCACTCTTAACGACCCCAGGCATCTTTTTCAGATCTTTCCTTTAATTGCTGGTTCATTAATTCAAATCCTTTTAGTGTTTTCGCATACATTGAATTCCACAATAACGGAACAAGGATCCCTGAGAAATTTTCTTTTTGAGTAAAGACTGATTTGGATTCATCCAACGCCTCACAGGTGAAGATATGCTCACCATCAAATATTCCTTTGAATCCAATGCTGCCCAGCCAACTTAAAGCACGACCTGCTTCATATTTCGTTACTGTGGGTTTAAATCGCATGGGCTTACCTCCGGGAGGACTGATCAGGACATCCAGCTTTCCGCCGGTTTTTATTTCGCCGGAAAGATTTGTAATAAACGGATTCCACTCATTGTATTTTGAAAATTCCGTCAGGTGATGCCAAATGATATGACAGGGAGCGTCTATGGTAATTTTTGTATCTATTGAGCGCATGAAAAGGGATAAAGGGTGAAACAAATAGGATAGGGCGATAACGTAAGCGTTAAGGATAGGTGAAATTCCCTTATATCTGAACGTAAAACGTATAATTGACCTTACTTTTATTCTAACAAATAAAGAAACATGAAAAATACAATCCTTGTAGCCTTCTCAGCACTTTTTATGATGACTTGGGCATCTGATGTGCTTGCCCAGGAAGACAGATCGAAACGTCCAAGCCCACCAGTCGAGGTAAAAGCAAACATAGACGGTGCTAATGTTGCCATCAATTATTCTTCTCCAGCTGTAAAAGACAGGCTGATATGGGGAGGCCTTGTACCATATGGTAAAATCTGGCGAACCGGTGCCAACGAAGCAACGGTTTTCGAAGCGGATACAAATATCATCATAGGGAATCAACGACTGTCGGCAGGCAAGTATGCATTGTTTACAATTCCCGGAGAGTCAAAATGGACAGTTGTTCTTAATTCGGTCTACGATCAATGGGGAGCATACAAATATGATTCTGCAAAGGATGTTCTCAGGTTTGAAGCCACACCTAAAAAATCACTGGTATTTAATGAGCGGCTGAAATTTACGATCGAAGACAAAACGGTTTCCTTATTTTGGGAAAATTTACAACTGGATTTTAAAATCGGTGAATAATCAAATCAATAAAATCAAAAAATGAAGAACTTATCTTTCATCACATTTTTATTAGTTAGTCTCATTTGGACAGGATCGGTGTCAGCCCAGGGTAAAGAGGTACGCCAAAGTCCACAGGCCGAATTTAAAACTACTTTGAATGGTGGACAAAATGTTGAGTTGCACTATTCAGCTCCTTCTGTTCGTGGCAGAGCTATCTGGGGCGAATTGGTGCCCTTTGGTAAAGTATGGAGAACCGGCGCTGATGAAGCTACCACATTCGACACTGATAAAGACATTTTGGTGAATGGTAAAAATTTGCCAAAAGGAAAATATGCCATGTTCACAATTCCTGGTGAAAAGGAATGGACGTTTATCTTCAACAAGACCTGGAAACAATGGGGTGCATCATCTTATGACACATCAAAAGATGTTTTACGCGTTACAGTGCCCGCTTATAAATCGCCTGTCTTTAATGAAAGTTTATTGATCGATGTTTCTGACAATTTACTTTCTCTACGTTGGGAAAATGTAAACGTAAATGTGCCTCTTCAGTAATGAATGATGCAAATAAAAAGCCCGTCATATCCTGACGGGCTTTTTTATGCTACAATGTATAATTGGGAATCAATTGATGGTCGCGATCTGCATAGAAGTTATTGATATACTGGACTACTTCATCCGGATCATCCATGATCGGCATGAGATCCAGGTCATCACGGTTGATATTGCGTTCCTGTTCGAGCATGACTTCAATGATCCATTCTTTCAATCCGGACCAGAAGGCACTTCCAACTAATACGACCGGTACCTGAGTTATCTTTTTTGTTTGAATCAACGTAAGTACTTCGAACATTTCATCCAGTGTGCCGAAACCACCGGGAAGGACCACAAATGCCTGTGCATATTTTACAAACATTACTTTGCGTACAAAGAAATACCGGTGACTTAGATTTTTATCATCATCGATGTACACATTATGAGATTGTTCGAACGGAAGGTCAATGTTAAGACCAACGGAGACTCCGCCCTGGAGGCTAGCACCTTTATTGGCTGCTTCCATGATGCCGGGACCACCACCTGTAATGATGCCAAATCCTGCATCAGTGAGTTTCTGTGCTATCTTAACGGCAGTCTGATAATGGGGATTATCTGGTTTTGTACGGGCACTTCCGAAAATGGATATACACGGGCCAATCCTGTTAAGTGACTCAAATCCATCTACAAATTCCGCGATAACTTTGAACATCGTCCAGGCGTTTTCGCCCTTGATCTGTGTCCACTGCTTCATCAGCCGCGCGGGGGGAGTAAATCCTTCTGACATACTTCTTGCGTTTAGTCGTTAGATCGCCACTCTGAAAAAAAATAAATTAGTCAGGCCTAATCAATGGAAGCCTGGTAATTAGCGAATTCCTGCTCAATATAACGCTGAAGATCCCTTAAATCTGAGAATCTCGATAAGACTTCACGCATTTCCACGATGGATTGAGCGGTTGGCAATACAAAGCGGTCAATATCCTGTGCAGAGATCGTTTTACCCCCCAGGATAATCAGCCGTTCAACCACATTTTTTAGTTCCCTGATATTACCAGTCCAGGGCAGGGATTGAAGTTTCTTGATAGCTTTTATATCAAAAGATTTTTCAGGGATACCGTAGTCCTTGCAGATCTCAGAACAAAAATGCTGTATGAGTTGAGGAATATCATCCATACGCTCTTTCAGAGGGGGTACATCGATAATGATGACAGCAAGACGGTGATATAAGTCTTCACGGAAGCGACCCGCATCGATCAGTTTTCGAAGATCTTTATTAGTCGCAGCGATGACACGAACATCCACGCGGATTTGTTTTTCACCACCAACCCTGACAATTTTATTTTCCTGCAACGCACGCAATACTTTTGCTTGTGCGGACAGGCTCATATCTCCGATTTCATCCAGGAAGATAGTTCCCCCATTGGCGAGTTCAAATTTGCCTGTACGGGTTTTTATTGCGGATGTAAATGCACCTTTTTCATGACCAAATAATTCGCTTTCGATGAGCTCAGAAGGAATGGCTGCGCAATTGACTTCGATTAACGGGTTGTCACGGCGATTACTTTTTTGATGGATCCAATGTGCTACCAGCTCTTTTCCTGTTCCATTTTGTCCCGTGATCAGTACACGCGCATCGGTAGGGCCAACAAGGTCGATAGTAGACATGATCTGGTTGATACATTTGGATTGACCGACCATGGGTTGAGTACGAGTGTTGGAAACTTTGGTTTGCAAAAATTTCCGTTCAGAGATCAGCTCTGATTTATCCATGGCATTCCGAAGGGTGATCAAAAGTCGATTGAGATCTGGTGGTTTGGAAATGAAATCAAATGCTCCTTTTTTCACAGCCTCAACCGCTGTATCTATAGAGGCATGACCTGATATCATTACGACCGGTGTTTCACGGGCGAATTCCTGGATTTTGTCCAGGGCATCCATACCATCCATCTTGGGCATCTTAATGTCCAGGATGATGACATCATATGGGTTCTGTTTGATTTTCACCAGGCATTCCATGCCGTCTGCCGCTTCATCTACTTCATATTTTTCGAATTCGAGAATATCGCGGAGGGTGTGACGGATGCTGCGTTCATCATCTACGATCAGAACTTTTGACATAGCCATATAATTAGTCTTTAATGATATATTAAAATAATATCAAAAATAGAACATTGAAGCTAAATAGTTTATAGTTTATAAAAAATAATATATGTTAAGAAGAATGCAGATTAAAGGGAAACAAGCGAAAGAGTTCATGCAGGATGGTGAAGACAGGAGAGTGCGATATACGCCATTAGGCCCATGCCAGTTTCCAATGCAGATTCATCTATGTCAAAGCGATTGGAATGCACCGGGAAATTCCTTTCAGGATCTGTCCAGCCAGTACCCAGACGGTAGAATGTACCGGGGACAAGGTGTGTATAAGATGCAAAGTCCTCTGAGCTCATACGGGCAGGAAGCTCATGAACTTTATCATCGCCTAAATATTGGATAGCGGCTGACCGGCACAAGGATGTGATTTCTGCATCATTGATTAGGCTTGGATATCCCTTTTCAATTCGAATCTCCGCTTTACCTCCGGCTGCTTCACACGTATTATTGATGATCTGCCTGATAAGATCATGAGCTTTATATCTCGAGGTTT
>JANPKZ010000128.1:0-7262 GCA_031426295.1 Saprospiraceae bacterium | reverse complement strand
ATCGCGACGTGTCTCCGAATCCCATTGTGACCATTCTTCTTCAAGGCCTTCAAGCTTCGTGCGGTATTGAATTAAAGAAGGAGTTTTATATTCTGTCGCTGAAAAAGAGAAGCTTAAGTTATTAAGATCTGCTTCCAGGGTTTGTGGTTCTGCAGAGATGATTTTATTTCCATACTGCATATAACCTCCAAACAATAATGAATCTCTAGCCTGCATAATGCGGATCCCGTTAAAAACAAGTTGTAAAGAACTGTCTTTCGATGGTTGATTTTGATGATGATAAAGTATAAATCCTTCTTCAGCACCAAAGAGGACATATTCTGAATTGATTGGATAAATTAATTCAAAACCACCCACCAGTTTGCCATTGAGTTCAGGGAAAACTTTTTTTGAAACATCTTTTTTTAAACCATATTCATCCACGACCAATAATCCAACTTCCTGATCCGTCACATACCAGATATTACCTGAAGCATCTTCCTTCATACTTTTCACACGATGATTTTCTCCAATTAATTTATTGAAAGGATCATCTGGTAAAAACCTGTTTTGTTTTTTGTCGAAATAGTAAACTCCTTTTTCGGTTCCAAAAACTGCCTTGCCTGTGATCTGGAAAACATAATTGTTGAGATTCGTAGGTAATCCACTGTTTATGTCAAAGAATTTAATCTCAGGATCATACTTTTCTTCTTCTGACCATTTGACCTGGTACAAACCTCTATATGGGTGAGATATCCACACAGAACCATCTGCATCGCGCACCATGATCCGGCATGACTCCCGGATCCCGTTGATCTTGCCATCAAAAATCCATTCGCCATCTTTTTTCCTGTATAGGACAAGGCCTGTGTAAGTTCCTCCCAAAAGATAATCATCCGCTAATTGTACATAGGTCCAGCTTCCCGGTTCATTTGAAATCCGATTACCGGTATTTCCATCAATTATAAAAGCTCCTTCATGATGCCCCATCATCAATGACTGATCTATCATGGAAAGTCCCCATACCTGTCCTTCTCCATTCTCTACCCGTTTGAAATATGATTTCTCTTCCGGATCGTAATACGGTTGCCATGGAGCCATGTATGCGCCATTAGAAACTCCGAGATACAGGTGGTCCTTGAAGACTGCAGCGGCATATGCTGTAGCCTGTAGGTCTTTGTCAGGATAGATCGTTGTAAATCTTGAATCCAGGACGACACAATCAATACCATTATCCAGCCCAAGCCATACATTGCCTGCACGGTCGCAAAAAGTGTTGAGGATATTATTGTTTTGCAGACCATCCTGTTTATTCAAGTGCCGGTATATACGGCGATGCTGATCCATCACAATTAATCCATCGAGGGAGGTGCCCAATGCAAACTGGTGATCGGAAAGAGGGACGCTGCTGTAGATCCTTTTTTCAATGAGGATCGGGTCATAGGGTGTCTGCCAACGGTCACACTTTTTATTAAGAAGGTAAAATATCCCATGCTTTAAGGAAGTCAGCAGGATGGTATCATGCGTCCAGGGAATGATGCCCGTGATGGCACTTTGAAGATTTTCGATCGTCATCAATGGCGCAAAGGCGCCATTTTGATTAATATGCAGGTTTTTAGATTCTTCCTGGAGGAGCAGACCTGCAGGAGAGTTATACATAGCATCCAGATGGCCATTAAAAGTAAAAGTCCTGAAGGATTTGCCATCGTATTCAAATACCATCCTGTTGGTGCGGAAGAAGACCTTTCCTTCATTGAAGACGATATCCCAGACATCTTCAAAATTGCGATTATTGGCAGGTAGCAGATCTACCAGGGATTTGTAAGTCAGCTGGCCGGAAACGTTTGGAGAAAAGTATCCTAATTCACTTTGCGCGCCTGCATAGATGCGGTCATTCCCGTCAAAGGCAATAGATCTGACAATCGTGTGATTGGAAACCGGGTAGGAAGTCCATGAAGTACCATCAAAACGCAGCAGTCCGTCATTGTTGGCCCAGTACATCAGGTTGTTATTGTCCTGTGCAGCATCCCAGTTTTGGGTGCCGGCAGCATACTCCTTCCTTGAATAGTTCCAGATAGGAGGAGTGCCGATATTTACCCCTTGCCCTGTACAGAAAACAGGCGTGAGAAATATTACGCCATGGACCAGTGCCACCAGGTAGACCCAGACAAATATTTTAGAATTCACTGTGGTGAAATTTTTTTCCCGTCGTACCAGCAAAATATAGAGAATGCTTGATTTTATTCAAATTATTGCCTGCCTGTCGTAGTATTGTTGTACTCTGATTCCCGTCAGAGTGTAGTCGAAATGTAATATAAAAGTATGCATATCGCTATTAAAGAACCATATTTGTCGGCTTTTTTAATAAAACGAAAAATATAATTTCTTTTTCACGCAAAACGCTCCTGTTTATGAATAGATTACTACTTACATTACTTCCTTTAATCCTTGTCGTAGTCGGATCGTATGGACAGACCACGATCCTTGACTTTGAGACAGTAGAGACTTCTACGACTTTTCAATATTTTGGAAGTACAATCGATGGCAGCCTCAATGAGGTGGTTGCCAACCCGGACGCTTCCGGTGTCAATACCAGTGCCAACGTGGCTAACTTTATCAAACCGGCTGTAGCTGAGGTTTGGGCCGGGGCCTTTTCAAACCCTAACCCGGTTACGCTGATCGACCTGACAGCTAATAACCGGATCTCGGTAAATGTCTACATGGATCACATCGGATCGCTCAGCCTTAAGCTGGAACAATCCACAACAGGTGGTGACAACTGGGTGATTACTGTTCCTAATACCAAAGTGAATGAGTGGGAAACCCTCACATTCGATGTGTCGATCCCTTCCATCGAAGCACCTAATACTGCAGCCAGTGGTCATGTGTACCAGCGTGTTGTACTCTTTTTTGATTTTGGTACTGCCGGCACAGGTACAGATCAGCTGTATTACTTTGATGATATTGTAGCATTACCTCCTCCTCCAAATGTGACCACGATCCTTGACTTTGAGACAGTAGAGACTTCTACGACCTTTCAATATTTTGGAAGTAACCTCGATGGCACCCTGAATGAGGTTGTTGCCAACCCGGATGCTTCCGGTGTCAATACCAGTGCCAACGTTGCTAACTTTATCAAGCCTGCTGTAGCTGAGGTTTGGGCAGGGGCATTTTCAAACCCTAACCCGGTCACTCTGATCGACCTGACATCTAATAACCGGATCTCGGTGAACGTTTACATGGATCATATCGGATCGCTCAGCCTTAAGCTGGAGCAATCCACTACAGGTGGTGACAACTGGGTGATCACAGTTCCGAATACGAAGGTGAATGAGTGGGAAACACTCACATTCGATGTGGCGGTCCCATCCATAGAAGCACCCAATACTGCCGCCATCGGTCATGTGTACCAGCGTGTTGTACTCTTTTTTGATTTTGGTACTGCCGGGACCGGCACGGATCAGCTATATTATTTTGATGACATCGTAGCGTTGCCTCCTCCTGCAAATGTTACGACGATCCTTGACTTCGAAACTCCGGAAACGAGCACAGGCTTTCAGTATTTTGGAAGTACCCTCGACGGTACTTTTACTACGATCATAGCGAATCCTGATCCTTCAGGCGACAATACCAGTGCAAACGTGACAGAGTTTATCAAGCCAGCTGTTGCAGAAGTTTGGGCAGGTGCGTTTAGTAATCCGAATCCGACAACACCTATAACTCTTGATGCTGGAAGTGAGCTGTGTATTAAAGTATGGATGGATCATATTGGCAACCTAGCATTAAAGCTTGAGGGAGGAACTTCCGGCCAACCGAATTGGGTAACTACTGTCGCAAATACACGAGTGAATGAATGGGAAGAGATTTGCTTTGATCCAACGGCTCCTTCAATCGAAGCTCCATTTGAATCCGCCTCAGGCACCTACGAGCGTGTGGTTTTATTTTTTGATTTTGGAACAGCCGGTTCCGGTACAGATGTGACTTACTACTTTGATGATCTCGTTGTGAAGAGCACAGGCGCACCTGAGGTGCGTACCGTCAACTTCAGGGTGGATATGAATAGTTATTCTGAAAATTTTGACCAGGTATATCTCAGCGGCACATTTAATAACTGGTCTGGTGATGCAAACCCACTGACTGATGATGATTTTGATGGTATCTGGGAAGGAACCATCGAAATGATCAATGGTGCGTATGAATACAAAGTGACACTTGACAACTGGGCCGCACAGGAAGAATTTGGTGGATTTGAAGAATGTACCAAACCTGATCCATCAGGACAATTTGTAAACCGACTTTTATTAGTAAGCGGTGATACAGACGTTCCTGAATTCTGTTTCAACAGTTGCTATGCCTGCGGTGAAGAAGTATCCGTGACATTCCAATTAGGTTTTGGAACAGTTGTGCCAAGTCCTGATGGTGTGTGGTTAGCAGGCGGGGGAAATTTTGATGTGCCCGGTGGAAAATTCCAGATGTCTGATGATGATCTTGATGGTGTATATGAAATTACGATACCACGTGCAAGAGGTTTCAGTTCATACTATACTTTTACCAATGGCAATTGTCCTGATTACAGTTGTAAGGAAGACCTCACGGGTCTTGAATGTGGTGATCCAAATAATTTTAATGATCGCTTCCTTCCTGCCGTGCAGAATGATACGATCCTGGGCACCTGCTTTGGTACCTGCTTTGACAATGCGCAATGTACTACGGGTGATGAGAACCTGATCAAAGATGAACTCATCTTCGAATTGAATGGCAACCCTTCACCTGAAGGTCTGACAATACTTACGTTTGGAGATCATATCCAGATTGAAAAACAAATAACGATTACCAATACGCTTGGTCAGACGCTTGATCAGTTCAGATTAGGTGAATACAATGCTGCATATTCATTGCAGACTAATGATCTGGCTCCGGGCCTCTACTTTGTTACAGTCAGAGCGGGAGATCGTTATTACACAAGGAAGTTAGTGAAGTGAAATCTTTGAGGATTTGCCGGGAGTGTTGGTTGAATGTGAATGTGATTTCTTCAACCAGCACTGCGGTGATTCAAAACATCACTTACTGAACATACACACTGATTCTTTCAAAATTTTACAGAATGTCATGAAGTTATACATGCGTTTATCTCTGTTTTTGTTTTTTTCATCTTTCTTCATTTCTGCCCAGGCTCAGTTTGTTATTACTGGTCGCATTACAGCATTGCCGGATAATGAACCTGTCATTGGCGCTATTGTAATTGTAAAAGGGACTACCATCGGCACCGTGACGGATTTTGATGGGAAGTATTCCATCTCTGCCCCCTCGGAATCATCGGTTCTGGTAGTAAGGTATACTGGCTATGCGGATCAGGAATTTGTAGCGGGCACAGCTAGTACGATTGATGTAGTGATGAAAGAAACTGTTTCATTGCTTGATGAAGTTGTTGTTACCGGTTATGGAGTTCAGAAACGATCGAACATCAGTGGAGCAGTAGCGACCGTAAGTGCTGAGGAGATCAGTGAACAACCTATCCTTCGCGTTGAGCAGGCATTGCAGGGAAGGACAGCCGGAGTGCAGATTGCGCAGGTGTCGGGTTCACCAGGTAGTGCCTTGACAGTGAGAGTGCGTGGAGTAGGAACTATTAACAACAGTGACCCACTCTATATCGTGGATGGAATGCCGGTTGAAGGTCTCGATTATCTCAATCCAAGTGATATTGAATCGGTCAACGTTTTGAAAGATGCAGCTTCTGCTGCTATTTATGGTTCAAGGGGCGCTAATGGTGTTGTATTGATCACTACGAAAGGTGGTAAGCGTAACCAGGAAGGAAGTGTGAGTTATGATGCATACTATGGTATTCAACGTGCAGCACGTCTTCTCGATCTGCTGGATGCGCGTGAATATGCGACAATTCAGAACGAAGCATATGTTGCTGCGGGTAAAGCACCACTTCCGGAGTTTGCTAATCCGGATGCTCTTGGCGTGGGAACAGATTGGCAGGAGGCTATTTTTACACATGCTCCTATATCAAGTCATCAGCTGACAATTGCGGGTGGAGGTGAAAAATCTGCTTTTACATTATCCGGAAATTATTTTTCCCAGGATGGTATCATAGGTGGGGATAAAGCAAATTTTCAACGGGCAACGATCCGTCTGAATGGTAATCATGATCTGAAAAAATGGCTGACTATTGGGAATAATTTAGGATTTACCTGGTTTGAGCGTGCTGCATTGGGAGAAAATTCACAATACAATAGTCCGGTTATCAGGGCCTTGAATATGGATCCCACAACACCTATCCGTAAAGCAGACGGGACATATGCATATTCCAATTATGCAGATACTGATATTGCCAATCCTGTCAATGCCATTGAACAAACCCATAGTACGTGGAGAAGCAATCGTTTTGTTGGAGGTGTGTATGGTGATGTTAAACTGGGAAATAAGTTTTCGTTCAGGACTACTGCCAGCATGGATGTGACTTTTGCACTTCAGCGTCAATTCTATCCAAAATTTGATCTCAGCAGTATACCTGAGATCAGTGAAGCACCTGCTGCCGAAAAAAGCGTGACCAATAGTGTAAATGTGGGGAATAATACATGGCTCAATCTTCAATTAGAAAATGTACTTACCTATCAAAATACTTTTAAAGACATACACGATCTGACGCTCATCGGAGGGACCACAGCGCTGAGCAATCGCTATGATGGAAGCGGAGGTGCAAATACAAACCTTCCCTCCAATGATCCTGATGATGCTTACATAGGAAATACGATTGATCCGATTGCCTCACAAAGTGCATGGCAAACAGCGAATGAGTCATCATTACTTTCCTATTTTGGAAAAGCTAATTATGCATTTGATGACAGATATCTTTTCTCTGCAACATTCAGGGTTGATGGCTCCTCACGTTTTGGAAAAAATAACCGCTATGGATATTTTCCATCCTTCTCTGCCGGCTGGATTATCAGCCAGGAGGAATTCTGGAATTCAGAAAAAATTGATTTTGTAAAGCTTCGTGCCAGCTGGGGTCAGAATGGAAATGACCGTATCGGCGATTACAGTTTTACAACTGTGGTATCCAGTGGTCAGAATTATACATTCGGACCTGATGAAACTATTACAAACGGAAGTGTTGCACTCAATGCAGCGAATCCGGATCTGAAGTGGGAAACCAGTACGCAGACGAATATTGGTCTTGATATGGAGATGCTGGAAGGACGGGTTTCATTCACGACAGATTATTATATCAAAGTAACCTCGGACATGTTATATGCGGCACCGATCCCATTGGTTGC
>JANPKZ010000127.1:0-12810 GCA_031426295.1 Saprospiraceae bacterium | reverse complement strand
AGGACAGCGACTTTTTGTGTCTTCCACTTTTTTGGCAGAGCCCTTGTTGCAGGCACTACATCGCGAAGCCACCAGAAGCAATGTCAGCATTGAATATGATTTGGGATTTCAACATAAATCTTCCATCTACTGGCAGGAAGCGCATGGCTCTGTCCTGGATGTAGAACCGGCGTTGTCGTTATACGCAATGGAAAATTTTAATGCTTACCTGGCGATACGTGCTCCATATGATCTGTATGAGGATGTACATGCTACAGCAGATCAGAAAAAGCGGAGAGCTGCAGCCGGCAAAAAAGCAAATGATTCTTACTTCCGCCGTACGGGTGATGGTACAATGGTGAGAAGTCTTTGTCAATATCCAACACAAGCTTCTGCAGAAGCTGCAGGCATGACAATAGATGAATATGCAAACTTTGTATTTAATGCCTGCCGGTTATATGAAGCTGATCCTGTCGCATCATGGCTGAATGTGCGGAGTGCGCAACAAGGCATCGTTGATCTGTTGAATACATGTGATGTCATTCAGTATAAAAATGAAAAATCGGATATACAGTTTTCCGTAAAAGGTCGCACCTGGATCAATAGTGATGGTCGCGCTAATATGCCATCAGGTGAAGTATTTACAGGTCCGGTGGAGGATAGTGTGAATGGTGTTGTGCATTTTGATTATCCGTCAGTGTTTTCCGGATTTGATGTGCAGGGCATTACATTAAAAGTGGAAGAGGGACAAATTGTCGACTGGGATGCAGAGGTTGGAAAGAATGTACTTGACCAGGTGTTTGCCATTGAAGGTTCCCGGTACTTTGGAGAAGTGGCGATCGGTACAAACTATCATATCCAGCGTCCGACTCGGAATATTTTATTTGATGAAAAAATTGGCGGTAGTATCCATATGGCCGTTGGTCAATCGTATATTCAGAGTGGCGGAAAAAATCAATCAGCTATCCATTGGGATATGATCAGTGACATGCGGAAGGGTGGGGAGATCCTGGCGGATGGCGAGGTGATATACCGGGATGGTTACTTCCTGGACTTCGAGTTGTAGAGAGTGACCCTTCGACCCCTTTCGCTCATCCTTGTGCAGGCTCAGGGCAAGGAGAGTGAGAGAGTGAGAGAAGTGAGAGAGTGAGAGAAGTGAGAGAGTGAGAGAAGTGAGAGCGGGAGGATCATGAGTACCATAGGAACGACATATTTGTAAGAGCGAATCAAATCAGAACTACCCCCTCTCTCAGCGTCGTATATGCCATAAGTATTATAAATGATTATCAAAATCATAAACGATCATAATGATCATAATAATCTGCGTTCACTGAGTTAAGTGTGAAGATCCACAATCCAAAATCCAAAATCCAAAAACCCCAATATGAAAACAGCTTCCATCTCCGATATCATGACACGCGACGTGATCACGGCTCTCCCCGATGACACAATGAGTGTGGTACGTGACAATATGAAGAATAATATCATCCATCATACACCTGTTGTTGAGAATGGGAAAGTAGTTGGTATGATCAGCCAGAATGATGTGCACCAGATGGAGCATCACTTTACCCACTTCGACAATCCGGAAGCAGAACAAAGTAATGTTCAGTTATTTTCTTCGATGCTGGCGAAAGAAGTGATGACGACTCCTGTCATTACGATCCGACAGGATGAAAATGTCCAGGATGCCGCAAAATTATTTATGATCAATGCATTTCATGCATTGCCTGTCGTGGATCATGATGATCACCTGGTAGGAATGGTGACGACGCTGGATCTGATCAAGCATGCGTATAAATAAAAGTCAGAGGCGAAGGATGAGGCGAAGGCAGAGGATTTTTAATGAATACTGAACATGCTTTGACACTTCGACAAATGCTCAGTGCACCGCCTGCTCATCTCAACCTTGTTCTACAACTCGGCAACCGGAATGTTGATTTTTGAAGTGGTAAGAAAATCACAACTATCTACTACAGCATTGCGAGTATTTTCATCACAACATTAAAAATAGAAATCATGGAACCTAAAAAATCAAATCCTTCGGACAAACCCGAAACCCCAATAAACAGTCGTAGTGTTGAACATACAGCAGGAAGTAACTCCCCGGGATCTGAGAACGAAGACCATGAATTAGAAAATTATACTGAGGAGCAGAGTAACCTGCAGCAACGAAGAGAGGAACGCGGAAGTTTGAGAAATTCTGAAGGATCTGGCCAGCAATATTCCAATACGGAAAAAGATATTCCACCCGGACAGGATGAACCTGATACGATTACCTCCCGAAATACAAAGAATCAATTATCAAAGGATCATACCTCTGATACTACGGAAGAGGGTGAGTAAAGATATCACCTGAACATTGAAACTTGTCCTGACTAACGGTATTGGTCAGTAGACTATCGGGATAGTTTTAACGGGGGGCAAGATGTCCCTTTTTGTTTTTTAGTATCGCCATAGGTGAGTTCTTGTTTGTCTCCTATTTAATATCCGCTCCCATAATCTGAAAAAGCCCTAATCTTTGAGATCAGGTAGGCTTCGAATGTTGACTGCATGATGATAATCATGTAAACCATTGAGCCTGGTCATTATTGCTGTTCAGCTTGTCCGATATTTTTGTTTCGGTAATCAAATACATTCATCATTCTAAATACCCTAGTCATGAAATTCTTCAATCTTAGTTTCACAACCCTGATCCTGCGCTTTTATTTAATGATGGGAATCGTGATCGGAGCCTTTTTTGCGGGACTACCCTGGTTGGCAATTTTGGCATTACCTGTTTTCTTTATTTCCATGATGGGCATCGAATTCAAAAAAACGGATTCAAAGGTTAAATTTGAAAGCCGGTCTGAGGTTCGCGAAAATGCATCACTTCACCAGACTGCTCATTAATTTGCACTTTAAATTTTAAAAACTATGAATCTTACAGCACCTGTTTCGACCATCATGTCGCAAAATCTGATCACCCTGATCCCCGGTGACCCTATGTCAGCCGTTAAAGAAATTTTCAGTCAGGAACGTATCCATCACATACCTGTCGTACGCTACACAAAACTTGTAGGTATCGTCAGCAAAACGGATTTTCTCCATTTTATGATGGGAGTTGACCTCAGTACGGATAAAGCAACTGAAGAGAAGCGGCTTCATGATTATAAAGTGGAAGATATCATGACTACGGGTATTGCTACCCTGGAATCCACTGAGCGAATCAATGTGGCTCTCGAGATCTTTGCTGAAAATCTTTTTCATGCAATACCCATTCTGGAAGATGGAAAACTGGTTGGGATCCTGAGTACGTTCGACATTCTCAAGAAACTTCGCGAAGAAGATATGGCACGCATTAAAGCGAATTAAATTTTTATCTCACGCGGATGGAAATTGAACTATATACGATAAAGAGTTTCACAGGAAGTGCCTTAAAAAGTAAACTGGAAGCTGCCCTGATTGCAGGGCAGCTTCCGTATGTAGTACGGGAGATCCATGACGTTAATGAATTTATCAAAGCAGGTCTGAATTCAATACCTGCTATCCGCGTTGGTACAAAGATTATTGAGTACCACGAGGATCAATCGTTTGAAGACACGATCCAAAAAACTATCGATATGATCCATGCTGAAAAAGAACACTACATTCTTGTGCCGGTAGATTTCACCCCGGAAAGCATTCATGCCCTTCGATATGCCAGGAACCTGGCACAGAAGATGCACATGCAGATCACTGTTATGCATGTTCATCAAACCCTGTTTGACCCCGTGACCGGAAGTGCTTTTGACATGGATATGATGGCCAACAACCGGAAACGACTTGATGAAATGTTGGTAGAAGCTGGCTGGGATAAGATCCAGTCGGGAGGTCACGTGCCTGTACATACTCATTTTGAATCCGGTGACATCACTTCACACCTGAACGCCATCAGTGCAGATCCAAAATATGACCTGATCGTCATGAGCACAAAATCAGATGACAGTGTATTCAAACGCCTTTTTGGTTCAGTGTCATCACAAGTAAGCCAGAAAATTAACAAGCCGGTGTTGATCGTGCCACCTTATGCGCATTTGACATTTCCCACCAAGGTCGTGGTCGGCATGACAGAAGAAATGATGGATACTGATGCATTTGATCAGCTCCTCGATATGGCAGACAAGAATGAATTTTTCCTGGAGTTTATCTATGCGAATAATGATGACCGTGATTATCAGCGTGTCAAAATCAGTTTGCAACAGGTAATGAAATTGTATTCCGGGATAACCGGATATGCCATGAGCCCAATCCCTTACAATGAAGATACCCTTCATGAAGACCTGTTAGTTTCCGCAAGCCAGTTGCAGGCAGACATGCTTGTCCTGGTGACCAAACACCGGTCATTCTTTGAGAATATGGGTCACAGAAGCATTACGAAACGCGCATTACATCATCCTGTTTTACCGGTCATGGTGTTGCATGAACAGGTGAAAGCTTAAGTTCTCTGACGAATCCTCAGGAAAAACTTCCAGCCTTCAAACCAAAAAACACTTACTGCTGATACAAGTACACACATACCTATGTATGTGAATGAAGGTATCGCGAGATGAAAAAACATACGTACCTGCGGAATCACCAGCATCATAATGAGCATGATGAGGGTAAATAAAATTACCACAGGGATCAATACATTTCGATACCGGAAGCTTTCAAATACTGAATAGTAAAAGGACCTGTTGACCAGGGTCAGAAAAATATTGCTCATGATCAGGTTCATGAAGACCATCGTGCGGGTCAGTTCTTCATTTGCTCCCTGGCGTACAGCATATTGATAGATGAACATGATGCCGGCGGTGATGATAAGCCCCTGAATACAGCTCATGCTCAGCTCCCGCCAGTTCAGAAAACTATAAGCAAGAGGCCTCGGTGATTGGAGCATCGCGTTCTTCTCCATAGGTTCATTTTCATACACGATCGAACATGTTGGCCCCATGATCAACTCAAGGAATATAACATGTACGGGTGTAAAAATATTTGGATAGATCCAGCCTAAGATGAGCGGCAGCAATACAGTGAGGATGATCGGGATATGTATGGAGATAATGTATTGAACTGCTTTTTTTAAATTGGTGTAAATGCGGCGACCTGCTGCAACGGCGTCGACAAGTTTCGCGAGGTCATCATTCAACAGGATGAGGTCTGCAGCGTTTTTGGCAATCTCAGTTCCTTTCCGGCCCATGGCGATCCCGATATTGGCTGCTTTCAAAGCAGGGCCATCGTTGACACCATCACCGATCATGGCTACGACCTGGTGATCATCCTTATAAGCTTTGATAACCTTCAGCTTTGCTTCAGGAAACATACGCGTGAAAATGTTGATTTCCTTTACTTTTTCTGTAAGCTGAGACTCATCGAGTTTCATCAGTTCATCCCCGTTAAGGACATTGCCGATGAGTTTAAGTCCGGCTTCTGTGGCTACGGCTTTGGTGGTGACAGCATTATCACCTGTGATGATCTTTACTTTGATCCCGGCCTGGTAGAACTGATCGAAAACATGCTTAATATTTTTTTTGGGAGGATCGACAAACACAACAAGCCCCAGGAATCGAAATACAAACTGCTGTTGTTGTGCCGGAAACGGAAGGTGGTTGTCTTCTGCGATAGCTACACCCAATATTCGATAACCTTTTGATGCCAGGTCTTCAATCGTACTATAAATATCTTTCTTCTCTTTATCAGTCAGTTTTGACACATTGATGATTGCCTCGGGTGCGCCTTTTGTAGCTATGATTTTTTCTTTCTGTCGATTTGCAAATATGTGTGTCATCATGGGAGGTGTGCCTCCCAATGGATATTCATGGATCATTTCAAAATCACCTCGTTGATCTTTCTGAGTTACTGATGTATAAAGATCATGGATGGTTTTTTCCATTGGATCAAATGGCATAGGTTCACTGGCCCACATGGCAACGTTGATCACTTCCTTAGCAGAATCACTTAACGTTTGACCCTCAGTATAAAATTTCCCATCAAGAAAATCATACACACCCTGGAAACTCATTTTATTTTCCGTGATCGTACCTGTCTTGTCAGAGCAAATAATGGTTGCTCCTCCAAGCGTTTCAACTGTCCGGGTTTTTTTGACGAGGATACCTTCACGTAAAAGACGACGGGAGCCCAGTGCCATGAAAGTGGTAAACGCAACAGGAATTTCTTCCGGCAGGATTGACATGGCAAGCGTAAGACCATTGAGCAGACTTAGGATCAGGTTATGATGCTGAAAAAAACTATAGATGCAAATAATGACAAAAACGATGGCACCAATTCCGAACATTTTTCGCACAAATGATTCTATCTGTCTTTGAAGAGGTGAAGGTTCTTCTTTGATTTGCATCAATGAGCTGCCTAATTGTCCAAGACTGGAATGCATGCCTGTTTTCTCAGCCTTGTATACAGCAATGCCTGTAGAGACCATCGTGCCGCTGAAGACATTTTTATCTTCATACGTTTCCGATTTAAAGACAGGCTGCGCTTCACCTGTGAGTGTAGACTGGTTGACAGAAAAATCGTGACTATATACTACTATACCATCTGCATTGATAAAGCCACCTTCCTCTGCAATGATGAGATCACCAGGAACAATATCCGTAGTGGGAATAAATGTATCCTGACCATTACGGATGACCCGGCTGTTAGGTGCGTTTAATGCCTGTAGTTCTTCTATCGCAATACGGCTGCGATTATCCTGGTAGAAAGAGATACCGGATACAATCAGGATGGCCCCGATCATGAACCAGGCTTCTCCATATTCCCCCAGTATAAAATAGATCGCTGCAATCACCAGCAGGATGATGAGCATAGGTTCTTTCAGGATATCCACCATAAGGCGCCACCAGGTATTGTTGCGCTGTAGTTTTTGCGCATTTATACCATGAAGATTTCTTGATGTAATTACTTCTGATTCTGTAAGGCCGGTCAGGTAGGCAGGAAGCTGGTGTCCATTCATCATACGTGCTGATGAAATTAATGAAGTTCGATGGTTTCCACGTCAGGGATATCAATCAGGGTAAGATCAATGTTTCTGATCCGGGCCTTGGATTTGAAATCATGGAAGATCTCAAGGATATCACGATCAATATAGACACTGTCAGTGCCGGTAATTTCGACTACTGAATTTTCAGGAATGGCATCCAGCAGATCAAGAAATCTTTTTTTATTGAGAAAGCTCACATTCAATGCCAGATCAATTTGATAGTGCTGTTGGCCATCCTTTTGCATTTCATGTACGACATAACCGGCACGGTAGGTATGCTTGATCAGAAAGTAAATGGCGTATATGCATCCGATCACTACTCCCAGGAGCAAATCAGTGACAAGAATGGCGATCACTGTGACAATGAATGGTAAAAATTGTTCTCTTCCCTGTTTATAGACAGAAGTAATCATGCGTGGTTTCGCCAGGTTATATCCTGTGCGTAACAGCAGGACCGCCAGCACGGCATATGGGATATAGTTGAGGAGTGGAATGGCAAACAGGATGGCTAATAAAATCCACAGTCCATGAGTAAAGGCGGAAAGTTTCGTTTTTGCACCTGCCTCCGCATTTGCTGCGCTCCTCACGATAACAGCTGTTATAGGCAAGCCTCCCATGAGGCCGCTTATTACATTACCAGTGCCCTGTGCGATCAATTCACGGTTTTGAGGAGTGACGCGATTATATGGATCCAGTTTGTCGATAGCAGTTACGCTAAGCAGCGTTTCAAGCGATGCAACCACGGCGATGATAAAAGCAGTTTTCCATACATGAATATCCATGATCATAGTTGGTATGCCAGCAGTATAAAACCTGAATTGAAAATCGGATGGAATACTGACGATCTGATTCTGCTGGATGGATGGCAGAAATTGCAAATGATTGATCAGGAATGCTGCCAGGCTCCCCACCACCACCGTCACAAAGGAGGCTGGCACAAAGCTTATTTTTTTATCTAAAAATTTCTTCCAAATGATCAGTGTCAGAAATGAGATAACTGAAATTAGAATGATACTCACGGAAGAATGTGAGAATACATTTTGAATTTGGTTTATAATATTTTGAAATGTCAGGACATTCAGAAAATCCTCAATCCAAAAATCAGGTTGATCATAACCCAGGATTAAGGGAATCTGCCTGCTGACCAGTAATATACCAATAGCAGCCAGCATACCTTTTATGACAGAGGAAGGGATGAAATGTGTGAACCCTCCAAGACGTAACGCTCCTGCCAACAACTGGATCATACCCGCAATGGTTACAGCCAAAAAAAATCCTTCAAGTGATCCCAGGTCGATTATAGCCGCCGCACAAATAGCGGTCAGACCAGCTGCAGGTCCACTTACACTCAGATTTGATTTGCTTAATACGCTTACGACCACCCCTCCGATGATCCCCGCCAACAAGCCGGAATACAGGGGCGCATTACAGGCAAGAGAAATGCCAAGACAAAGCGGGAGGGCGATAAAAAACAAGGTAATGCTTGCCCTGAAATCGTATTTGACAAACGACAGGTAGTAATATTTGATTTTCCTCGAGCTGATGTTCATGGGCGTGTCCCGGAGAATGGAGCTTTGTTTTCTTTAGTTAAACTTAAGGAATCCTGAATTGCATATCGCGCCATGTTATTTTACATTCTTCCAGGGCTGTGGAATTAATAGTTGAATTCCTATTTAAGGGTTTGATAATATTCAAGATTTCCTGATCTCGTGGCCTGGTCAATAAGGTGTTTTCTCATCATGTATCCGCTCACGATAAAAAATATTCCCATAGCACCTAAAACAAAGTGCAGGAAATATGGAAATGCAACCATCATCAGTTGGACACTAATCCATCCAGTCAACAGAACACCCTGCATAATAACCATGATTGGGTAATTTTTAAAACGGAATAAGGTGGATAGAAAAACAATTGAATCGATAAGTCCATTTACCAACCACAACAGGATGCCGGGAATCAGGTAATCTGTAAATGGTGATGATGACAGGTAATCAGGTGACAGACCAAGTCCTTTTCCCGATGGATCTATGATCATACTCCACCCGGCTGTTATGGCACCAGCACCATTAACAATAAGTAGTAAGAGCGTAATCAATCGTAGCAGTTTCATGAGCTTATATAAATGAAATTACTTGTTACTGATAGCTGTATGAGGAAGTACCTGAAGGTCGCAACATCATCGTAAAGCTAACCAGTAAGAAAATACTGATCAATGTGATAGCACTGATTCCGTAGACAACTGCCATACTTCCTTCAAAACCTTTCCTGATCATGAGTATGTGTAATACAATAATTGTCACATCCATCAGAATAAAGAAGAAAAGGAATGCAGGCGCCAGGATAAGGCTCAATGGTTTTTTCTGCCATAGCATCACGCCCGTTATAAAAAGACATGGCAACAATACCGATAGATCGAGTACATGGACAGGGTTTGTTGGCAATCCTACTTCTGTTAAACTTGCGGGTACCGTACCGAGGTTCAATGCAGGTAAAACATCAGATAACCATAATCCATAAAATCCTAATGAAATGAAACAGAAAAAGATGGCGGCCATTCGCAGCAATCCTGGATTTTTTATTTCAGCCACCACTTGCTTTGATGCGATGAGGTATAGAAAATACATCACTGAAAAAAAGGATAATCCCATGCACAGGCAGTACATCAGGAACAGGGAGTTGAATTGGATATCAAAACTGTATATGACAAATGTGTAGAGAAGATAGATGTTGACTCCACCCCATAAGGCAAGCCCTGCAGGCTTTTGGCGGCTGGCTAACAGGCTGCTAACAATAAGTACCGGAACGATCAGCACCAGGTTAAGAAAATCCTGACCCCATGACTGAATTTGCCAGGTTGGTGACTCCCTGACATAGAAATCATCTATGGAAAGAGCATACACCGAGGCCAGGAGGACACTAGACACCAATGGAAAAGAAAGAATAAGTATGATATATGCGTTAATTCGGGATGTCAGCATGGGTTTTTAATATGTCATCAATACTAACAGCATGACTCCGGGTATTTTATGATTGCCATTATCAGTGGGCTTGATTTTAATCATGTTATGTCCCGTTGGCAAAATTCAATGAGCATCCAATACGAGGTCAAAGGGCGTCGTTGAGGTAAATGAGATCTGTGTATAATCTGAATTTAGTAAGCAGATCCCTCTGGATATAACTATCCATTGACGGCAGTACTCACATTTGCGAATCAACAGAGATTATTTTCCTGGTTGATAAAACCAGGAGTTGTTGACAGGGAAAGAAGGGAGAGAGCTGTTTTAACATGTTAACTCATTAAATCGCCGGTTTTAACCTAAAGTCTTCATTGGGGAATATATTTGATTCAATTATGAATCAAATCGTCACCATAACCTTCAGTCCTTGTCTCGACAAAAATTCGTCTGTCGAGGAATTAATTCCTGAAAAGAAATTAAAATGTCAAACACCCACCGTAAAACCTGGTGGAGGAGGGATCAATGTTGCCCGCGGATTGCACCGTCTCGGATCACATGTTTCTGCTATTTATCCCATCGGAGGTTTTATGGGTGAGATGATGGTGGACCTGATGAATAAGGAAGGTTTAGAATCCAGGACCGTGAAGAAAGGTTTTGAGACACGAGAAAATGTTATCATATCTGAGCAAAAATCTCTTCGTCAGTTTAGATTTGGAATGCCGGATAGTCCATTAACAGAGGCAGAATTGCAGGAATGCTTAATGCTTTTGGATGCAGAGGAAGAAGTGAAATATATCATTGCAAGTGGAAGCTTGCCTGAAGGAGTTCCGGATGATATTTATGTATCTGTTGCCCGGATCGCCAGAAGAAAGAATGCGAGGTTCATTCTCGATACCTCCGGAGAACCACTACGTGCCGCGCTGCGGGAAGGGGTGTTTCTGATCAAACCTAACCTGGGGGAACTCAGCAATCTTGCATCAAAAGGAAAGCTTACGCATCGTGATGTTATTGAGATATCCCAATCCATTATTGAGAAGGGTGGTTGTGAAGTAGCGGTGATTTCAATGGGAAAGGAAGGGGCGATGGTGGTGACGAAAGATCTGGCAGAATTAATTCCTACACCAACTGTTACCGTGCTGAGTACCGTTGGTGCAGGAGATAGTATGGTGGCGGGGATCGTGCATGCCTTATCCGGTGGCAAGGAGGTGTTGGAAGCTGTCCAGTTTGGCGTAGCCTGTGGAACGGCCACAACACAATCCCCTGGTTCTGAATTATTTGATCCGGAAGAAGTGTACAGGCTTTTTAATGAAATCAGGAAATAAAATCTTCACATTTGTTATTCGTTCCTCCTAACTTGGGGAAAACATTTAAACTATAATCACATGAAAACTGATAAAATCATAACTGCTTTTATACTTGGGGCTGGCATCGGTGCAGTACTTGGTATTTTATTCGCACCGGATAAAGGAAGTGAGACACGCGCACAATTAAAGGAAGATGCTTCCAAACTAATGGAAGGCCTGGAAGACCTGATCGGTCAGGGAAAAATGCAATTGCAGGATCTGGCGAACCAGGTGATGGATAAAGTGGTGGATAAGGTGAGTCCGGATGAAGGTGACGAGGAGACTGCGTAGGTTGGAGTAAAAAGGGTAAGTGGTAAAAAGGGTAAGAGGTAAAAAGGGTAAGAGGTAAAAAATGGTAAAAGAGGTAAGTGGTAAAATTGGTAAGTGGTAAAATTGGATGGCGGTAAATACACTCGCAGTTTAAATTGAATCCTGAAGGGATTCCATAGTAGTAACCATGGGTAGGAATTGGAAGGGACGAAGTCCATTCAATTCCTACCCATGGAAAGAAAAAAACACACCTCCTCTCCCAACTCTGAAGGAGTTGAACTAGATAGTGAGAATCCACCTAATATAAGGCAATAGTAAAAGAGGTAAGTGGTAAAAAAGGTAAGTGGTAAAAAAGGTGTGTCCTATATGCGATACTAGTTATTCGTCATTCTTCATTTGTCGTCACTCGTCACTCATAATCCGCAGATCAATTTTATCGCTGATTGACAGGATATAATTGTCAGGTCTGACGAGAATAAAAAGATCATTCTTCACGCCAAGTTTTTTCCAGGCATCTGTAATAGGCAGGATAATTTTATTGACTGGATATTTAACGTCAGGAATATTTCCAATAACTACTTCAGTATTGGATAGGTCATTAGTTAAATGGATCAAATGGAATGAAGGACCTTTCAAAAGATGGTAGATACTTTTGCCATCATTATTTACGATGTAAGGAAACCTGTCACCTGCATGAAATTTTAGCTTTTGTGGAGTATCAGAGTAAGAGAGCGACATGTCTGCATACGAATACCAGATCTGCGATATCGTCCTGAAGATGATCGGACGGATCCATTTGATCCGAAAGACGGAGCCTATCAGTCTGAGTACGATATTATTTCTAAAAAAGTTGATCAGCCAATTGTCTGATGTCAGGACATTGAAACCGCGGTCCGTGAATGACATCAGCCATTTGGCGAACGGAAGCCGCTCTTCATCATACGTGTCAAGAATTTTCGGAGATATAAAACCTTTCATTACAAAGCTCAACTTCCAGGCCAGGTTGTACGTGTCCTGCAAGCCGGTATTCATGCCCTGGCCACCTGCAGGGCTGTGAATGTGCGCAGCATCACCCGCAAGGAATACACGACCCACATTGAATCTTTCAATGCGACGGTGGTGCAGATTGTACACAGAAAACCAATTTACTTTTTCAAACGTGACCGGGATCTTAATAGTGTCACGGATAGATTGTTCGATGTCAGTAAATGTGATATTTTCTTTTTTGAAATAATCCACAGGCAATGTTCCGAGCACGCGATAATTA
>JANPKZ010000126.1:0-2221 GCA_031426295.1 Saprospiraceae bacterium | reverse complement strand
TATTGACCACCTCCCACTTCAGATACATACGTTGTCAGAGTGTATGTCTGCCCCGGAATCAGGTCAGTAAACAACCCTTCAGCACCAGTAATACATCTGCGGTCAGACAACTCATCACATAGACCTGTGGCTATTCTTATTGTCTGCGAAAAAGGGATGTTATTCTGTGTGGATTGAAATACCAATGAAGTGACTCCATCGGGTACTACAAAAGTGTACCATACATCATCATCAGAAATTTCCCTACATATATCAGTTTCAGGGCCTGTGGCACCTACTGTATTCACAGCAACAGTCGCACAACTTCCATCAGTGGGAATTTCCGGAAATGCAATAGCAGTAAAACAATTATCATTTGTAACATTAGATATCGCAGGTATAGCAGCCACACAAATTCCATCAATAGAACCGGAAACCTGATCCTGAAATGACCAAAAACGGATATAGTATTCACCGGGAGGGAATCCACGTTCACGCAGGCCCGGCATTGAACCTTCTCCACTATCATCATCACAAAATGCATAGAACAATTCACCATCACAAGCATCCGCTTTATACAATGCCATAGCGCCATCGGTGATAGGCACTCCGACCGTTCCTGCCAGTGTCGTAATAACGACATCCGACGTGTCATCAAGTGTAAATTTAAACCATACATCACCACGTTCATATGATCCACAGCGCGGGTCATCAATCCCAATAGTAGGTGTCGCATTTGTCCAGAACAAGAGATTGTCAGGGATACAAGTTGTATCATTTGATACGATCAGCTCGATAGCTCCACATGGATCATCATTCACCACAGGAATAAATATGCTTGGCTGTGCTGAAACACATATGCCTCCAATATTTCCGGAGGTACTGTCATGCGTATCCCAAAAACGAATGAAATAAAGACCCGGCAGTTGTTGAAATTCAAAAAATGACGGCATTAGTTCATCACCCTGATCATCTGCACAGGATACTTCAATGAATCCACCCGTACAATCATCCGCCCTGTAAATATACATTGCCGCGTCAGTGGTAGCTGTGGGTCCAGTTCCTTCAGCAGTCGTGATATAAACATCTGACGTATCCGTTAATAAAAATGAAAACCAGATATCTCCGGTCCTGTATGAACCGCAAAAAAAAGACCCGTAGGCTACCGTAGCTGTCGCGTCTGTCCAGCTGAAGGGAAGAACCGGATTGCATGTTTCTCCATTGACAACTTCAAGAGCTATAGCAGTACATGGATCATCATTTACCGTGCCGGATGGAACAGGAACTGTTGCCAAACATAAGCCCCCAAAATTGGCTGTAACCTTATCATCATAATCCCAAAATCGGATGTAATATTCTCCTGCCGGCAAAGCAGGTATTGAAATCTGCGGCATGGAGCCAGGACCTGTGTCATCATTACACAAAACATTGTATAATGAATCGAAGCAATTTCCAGGACTAAAATATAATGCCATACCACCATCATCAATCGCATCTACTCCCATACCTGCCAGCGAAGTGATGAATACATCCGCAGCAGTGGTTAAGGTAAATCGAAACCACACATCCCCTGTGACATAACTTGCGCAGCCGGGGTTTGCAATTCCGGGAGTGGGGGAAGCGTCCGTCCATGAAATCTCAGTTGTCGGTACACAGGAAGCACCCGCTTCTATTGACAATTCGATGGCACCACAGGGATCATCATTGGCTGGTTGGGCAAAGACCAATGCAGGACTGGTGATCAAAAAGAATAAAATAATAAATACGGGAGAGAAAATTTTCGTTGACATAAGTTGGAGTTTATGTGGTTAGTTACCAGCACCTGTACGGTGACAAGATTCAGCAGCATAGACAACGAAGAGAATCAAATAATAGAAAAAACAACCCGGTGGTTTGATAAGAGGTTGTTACAAATTAATAACAGGCAGGTTTGGGTTTAAAGTGTTGCAATTTTTTGCTGGAGTTATTCTACTCCAGGAATAGTTTCTTGACGACACTGGTACCATCGTGATGGATATGAACAAAGTAAACTCCCGAAGGGAATGCCGGTAATGAAACGGAATCATCTTTCGAGATCGATTTATGCATCAGGATACGTCCATCAGTTGAAGTGATGGTCAGTTTAAATTTTTTGAAATAATCCAGATTTGTAGAAATTCGAAAAATGCCATGTGCAGGATTGGGTATAATCAAAAAATCAGTACTTTTCTCATCTTCACCTGTAACATATGTAGGAATTGAG
>JANPKZ010000125.1:0-5759 GCA_031426295.1 Saprospiraceae bacterium | reverse complement strand
AGAATTTGGAGTATTACCCAGTGTCATAGTTAAGTAACTATAGATAAGCTGGTTATGAATTTCGTTGCATCATGCATGCAACGAAATTACCCGTCATGTCTCGCATCCGGAACGAGATCACCTGAGATTGGTCCTCTGTTACCATGGGCTTTCCCATGCTGCTGTGAATTTTACAACACTTTATTCTAACCTATTAAACACATTACAGCAAATGAAAAACGCAACTTGTTACTCATGCAGCTCAAAGGTTTTGTCTTCACAGCTATGGCGAAATTTATTGATCATGACCTTCGTCTTCTTCAGCGCAAACCTGAGTTTGGTTTCAGCACAGGCTTCTTTAAGCATCCAGGGAATCTTAAAAAAATCGAATGGCGTGGCTGTGGAAGACGGGACGTATAATATCACATTTAAATTATATCCTGCAGCTACCGGAGGTAGTGCTGTATGGACGGAGACACAAAGCGGGGTAGAGGTGAGTAGTGGTATCTACAGCACCATCCTTGGTAATACCACTGCATTGAATATTCCATTCAATCAGGTTTATTTTCTGGGCGTGACGATTGGATCGTCCGAATTGACACCTCGTATACAACTGACTTCTGCACCATATGCATTGTCATTGATCGGTGTCAATAACCAATTTCCAAGCAGTGGTCTTGTGAAAGCTGATAGTATCAAAGTAAATGGTGGCGTTCTGGCAAAAGGTGGTGCACCCGGTATTAATGGTGCCAGTCACAATGGGTATGCATTTACCGGTAATAGCGGTGACAAAGACAGCGGTCTGTTTTCTACAGGTGATGGTAACGTATCAATGTATGTCAACAATGTTGAAATCGTCGATGTATCTCCAGGCAATGTAGCGATCGCAGGCAACGCAACCGTCACAGGAAATTTTTCAACGAACAATGTCACATTACCATCTGGTGGTAAAGTTACATTCAATGGTCTCAGTGACTGGAGACTGGTAGCCACAGATGATCTTACAGGCGGTGCCAATGGATGGAACGTATATAATGCTTTATCGGGTCAATACAATGGATGGAATAATCCTTCAAGTGCAGGTGCCGCGCCAATAGAAGGTGTCAGCAGCAACTTCGCAGGCTTGTATATGTATCCATCGGATAACAACCAGGTGTTGAAGAAATTCTTCGACTTGTCAGCTGTTGGTGCTTTTACGCAGATTAAAGTAAAATTCAGGTACCACTTTATTGATTCATGGGGTTTTGGTACTGATGATCGTGGCTGGGCTGCAATTGCTGAAGGAGCTAATGGAAGCCAGATGCGGGTTGGATGGAGCGACATTGCTTCATGGCTAAGGGGCAGCGGAGAATTTGGAACCAATGAATTCATGTCGGCCAATAATTATGAAGGTAATAGCCAGGTTAATGATACCGACCATTCTGAAACCGGGGAAATGGTAGTTTTTAAAAGTGGCAACGGTTTCTGGTTGTACTTCGGTGCTGCCCTGGATGAGGACACAAACAATGAACGATACGCTGTTGGTATGATCGAGATATGGGTGAAATAATTCCCGCATGATGCTACATATTTCACAACTTAAAAAAACAGATCATGCGATATAATCATATCCTGTGTTTATTAATAGTGATGTGCTCCTGCTTCGGGATACCGTTGTCAGCACAGAACTCCTGCGGCCCGGAAGTGGTCGTGGATTCCAATGGTTTTTCAGGCACTGCCTTTTTTAATTACGGCAGCCAGGCCCGCTCCAAAAATCAATCGTATCGCACATCCATTGCGGTCGGGCAAACTTTTGTAGGCTTCATGGAAGATTTGAATAACAACTCAACTGTGGGTTTTTATTCTCGCTTTCTGCTTGCTCCTTTTGCATTAAAAGTTGTTGCAACGCAAGGTGATTTACTGGACAGAATTCAGGTGTCATGGGAGATCGATGCTCTCGGTCCATCACCAAATGAAGGTTTTAATATTTATCGCGATGGAGTATTCCTCGCAACAGTTGGAGCCAACATTCGAAACTATAATGACTTCAATGTTATTCCCGGGCGACCTTATATTTATACCATTCGTGGTCTGAATGCCTATGGTGAAGGGGCATCAAGTGATGCACTCGGTTTCCAGGTACCCAATGGTGTTGTCACCGGATGGATCTCTACCTTGAGCGGAAGTCCTGTACCAGACGCATTAGTCACACTGACTCCGATGCAGGGATTTTCTGCATTGTTTGGTCCTGAAGATGGTGCATTTGCATTGGCAGCAGCCAATCAAAATCCATTTCTTCCTGCAACAGGGGAGGACTGGACAATGACATTCTGGATTAAAACAGATGTTGCTTCTTCTAATGCAACGCTGATCCATTTGGGTCAGACACCATTTTACATTCGTGCCACCAACAGTGCATCAGGTAATGAAGGAATTGAGGTATCAACATCAAATGCAGGTGCACCATTCCTCGTGGGTACATTTCCTGACAGCAACAAAAACAGCTGGCATCATGTAGCTCTCAGTTTTGATGGCAATAGCAACCAGGGTCGCCTGTACGTTGATGGTGTCCTGGCATCTATAGCACCTATGAATGAAGTATCCACTGCAGATACACTTAGTATCGCGGGTTATGGAGACTTCACAGGTCGTATAGATGAATTCCGCATTTATCAAAGAAAACTGGATGAACTTGATTTCAACCAGGTCATGGAAGGAACAGCATCTTCACAAACTCCTTTCCTGTCACATTACTGGAAAATGGATGAAGAACTTGGTGAAAAATCATACGATATCCTGAAGCGCCATAAGTTATTTTTCTGTGGTGCGATATTTGATGCAGATCGTCCTCCGGTACATACTGCCGGTATCTCAAATGAAGATGGGTACTATCGCATTGAGTCTGCAAGCTATGGCACAGGCACAACATTCCTGGCGCAGCCAAAGAAAAATTTCTATATGCACCGCGCATTGAAATTTAACCGCAACAAACTGGATTATGCAACCTTACCTGATTTTTCACTAACCAAAAAGGCAACTATTGAACTTTGGGTGAACAGTGCAGGTCCTGATGGAACACAATGTATTGTTTCCAAAAAATGGAGCGGCAATGAATTCAGATTAATGCTTGTGCCCAATGGTCTTGTGAATGATATTATCCTTCATTTGAATGGTCAGGATCATACATATGGTCAGGTCGGAAATGGATATCAGCATCTGGCATTCACGATCGACAGCCTTACAGGAAATATTAGCGGATATAAAAACGGCGTATTGCTGAATTCGTTTGCGTATGGAAATATCTCAGGCAATTGGTCTGGCGGCAATGAATTATGGGTACTGGGAGCGCGCAAAAATGGGGCATCAGGTGTTGACTATTTCGGTGGTCTGATCGATGAAATCGCTGTGTACGATACAACCTTAACAGTCTCAGCTATCCAGGGTCATTATACGACCTCACGACAAATGCAGGAGAATGGTTTGAGAATTTATTTTCCACTTGATGAAGGCAATGGTAATAAGCTTGGCAACATTGGTTCTGTATATCTTGATGGTGGCACCACTGTCGGTGCTGATTGGTCAGCCCTGGCCGCACACCAGGAAGTAGAACCTCACATCTTCACTCCTGTTACCAGGCAGGTCACATTAAATCCAAGTGTAATCTCAGTTGACCAGGTTGATTTTGTTGACCGGTCTACAGTTCCTGTATCTGGTTTTGTGCGGTATAAAAACACAGATTGTTTTGCAAAAAATGTAGAGATCCTTGTCAATGGTACTTCGTTTAATCCGCAGATCTTCACAGATTCTACAGGAAGATTTGTTGTTGACTTTGATCCCGGTACAACAGCCACGTTATCGCCTGATTTTGGTGATCATGTATTTGTTCCCGCTTTCTGGGATGTAACGAATGTAAGCAGTCCGATAGCAGGTATCGTATTCAATGACATTACGACACGTAAGATATCGGGCCAGGTGGCTGGTGGATTATGCAAAAAATCCATCCTTACTGCACCCGTTGGCTCAGGCCAGGGTACGGTTTGTGTTGTGAAAGTTCGTACAGCGGATGGATGTCTTGAACGCATTATCACCCTGGACAACCAGGAAGGAATGTTTGAGTTTGACAACCTTCCTCCGATTGAAAACATGACGGTAGCTGTGGTGGAACACTCCAATCCACTGATCAAATCATCCTTTCAGGTGCAGGGGGGTTCAACAGTTGATTTGTCTAAGCAGGACACAGTTATTGAATTCATTTATACTGCTCAGCCAGAGATTGTTATTGTGAGTGGACTTGATCCGTATTCGCCTACATGTGATGTAATTGTATTGGATCAATACGCCCTGGTCGAAATGGGCATTAAACTTAAAGAGCAATATGTAGCAACGGGAAGTGACGATGGAATTTGCTACATTGACAGCGCGAGGTTTTATATCATCAATGGCTTCGGTGATGAAATTATCGATACTGTGATGAGCAATGGCCTGTTGGAATATTCGTTCAGAGTGGGTACTCCAAATCCGACACCTCCTTACTTCAAGACACTACAGATCATCAGCAGTACGATCGAAGGAAATGATAGTGAGTATACAGTTCAGGGTGTAGTAACCGGACTTCGCACGAAGGACAATACATTTACCACTGTATTACCAGAGACCCCATCTCTCGTATTACGCGATCCGCCTGGTGATGGCAGTTATTCATTTTTAGAAAAGAATGAAAAAGTCTGTCAGAAGATTTCGTTTTCGAAAGAAGTGACTCTTGGGGCGGGAGCGTCTGTTGTCATCGACCTTGGTCCGGACGTTACGATTCCTACTTTCTTTGGTATTCCGGATGTCGAGTTTGAATCTGTAATTGGTCCTACCATTACAGCAACTTCCAGTATTAAAAAATTGGATGGCAGTGCTATCGAAGTCTGTACCAGTTATGATGAACGTATTTCGACTGATGACGGTGGTTTAATCGTAGGAGGTTACCAGGGCGGAGATGTTTTCGTGGGTGGTGGATTAAATGTTGAATTTGGCTTTGCTGATATTGTCACATTCGATTCGACCAGTTGTGAACCGCGCGATTCAATTACGGTAATCGTAGTGCCGGGAGATTATGCAACAACGTTCATGTATTCCCAGTGGGGTATTAAAAACAATGTTTTAGTTTTTTTGCAAAATTTAGCAAACGAGGCGACAGATACAGCGCAACAAAACATTTACCTTGAATCTATTGAGAGATGGAACGCAATACTGGATAATAATGAAGCACAAAAAGCAGAGGCAAAGTTTATTCGTAACATTTCTTACGATGCTGGTGCGAGTTACGAATATTCAGAAACCAGTGATACCACCACCACTTCAGCTACTGCTTCTACTGAATTTATTAATCTGGATTACGATCATAGCATTTTGGCCTATGCCCTGGGTATCGGAGGAGGTGTGGTGATCAAAGTCACTCATGAGGAAGTAACGAGTGAATCAGATGATCAAACCACACAGAAGGGTGTGACGACAGGATATGTTTTAAAAGATGATGACCCGCTTGATGCATACACCATTGATATATGCATGGATTCCGTGTATAAAACACCTGTTTTCAATATTAAAGCAGGTCAATCATCATGTCCATGGGAATATGGAACTGCAAAGCGCCAGGGCTTAGTACTTACATCTGTTGATGGTCCATTCCGTACAGATGTGCCGGCAAATGAGGCTGCTTCATATCAATTCATCATGGGCAATACAAGTGCCACACAGGAAACATTTACCTATGCATTCACAGCAGGACCAGAAAGTAATCCATACAGCGCGGA
>JANPKZ010000124.1:0-6342 GCA_031426295.1 Saprospiraceae bacterium | reverse complement strand
CCAGTGGATGTATTGCCGGATCTCAACCGTCCCCGCGTGACGATTTTTTTGGAAGCAGGTGGTATGGCGCCAGAGGAAATTGAAACACAAATCACTCTTCCAGTCGAACAGGCTATCAATGGTTCACCAGGTGTGGAAGTGGTACGATCGACGAGTTCTATTGGTCTCGGTTTGGTTTTTGTAGAATTTGGATGGGGAACGGATATCTACCATGCCAGGCAACTGGTCAATGAGAAACTTCAAACCATTGAACTGCCGGATGGGATTATTCCGGTGATGGGTCCCATCTCTTCTGTGATGGGACAGATCATGCTTATTGGTATTTCGTCTGATACGACATCGGCGGCCACATTACGCACGATCGCTGACTTTACGATACGACCCAGGCTCAAAAGCATTAAAGGAGTCGCGGAAGCGATCCCGATTGGGGGCGAAAGATTGCAATACCAGGTTTTTATCTCGAGCAGCAAATTAAAGCAGTTTAATCTGACCATTGATGATGTCGACCTCGCATTGTCACGGACCAACCTGAATACCACTGGTGGATTTTTTGACCGGTACGGTGAAGAAGTTTTGATCAGGAATATTGGCCGGGCCACATCACTTGAAGACCTTGAAAATACAGTAGTCAGAAATAATCTCGGTCAGCCTGTTTTTATTCGGCAGATTGCAGATGTAAAATTCGGTGCGGCGCAAAAAAGAGGAGACGGATCGCTCAATGGAAAACCTGCGGTGATCCTTACAGTTGAAAAACAGCCAGGAGTTTCCACTGTAAAACTCACGAAGGAAGTTGAACTGGCTTTAGCAGAATTGCAACAAAGTTTACCACCAGATGTGGTTGTCAATCCAAAAGTTTTTCAGCAAAGTAATTTCATTACACATTCCCTGACCAATGTAATGCATGCATTGCGTGATGGAGCGATCCTGGTGGTGATCATTCTTTTTCTTTTTCTGCTCAATTTCCGGACCACGGCCATTACGCTTACAGCGATACCCTTATCCCTGGTGATCACAGCAGTGGTCTTTAAATTATTTGGTATCACAATTAATACGCTGACATTAGGGGGGCTGGCAATCGCTATTGGTGAATTAGTGGATGATGCAATTGTGGATGTTGAAAATGTATTCAGAAGATTAAAAGAAAACAGGAATTTGCCAACCCCGCGGCCATCCCTGACTGTCGTCTATGAAGCGTCCAGTGAGGTGAGAAATTCAATCGTTTTCGCGACGATTATTGTAGTGCTTGTATTCATTCCGCTTTTTTATCTGCAGGGCATAGAAGGAAAACTATTTGCTCCGTTAGGCATCGCCTACATCACCAGCATCCTCGCTTCCCTGGTGGTTTCCCTGACGGTCACACCAGCGCTCTGTTCATTCCTCCTGCCCAATATGAAAAGTATGAATGAAGCTAAAGAAAGCGGGATCGTCAGATGGCTCAAAAAACAGGATCTGAGATTACTTAATTTTAGTCTCGACAGACCCAAATGGATCATGGCCATTGCCGGCCTGCTCATCGTAATATCAGCAGCATTTGTTCCTTTTTTTGGAACCGAATTTTTGCCACCCTTTAATGAAGGAAGTTTTACGGTGAATTTATCAGCTCCTGCCGGTACATCACTTGAGGAAAGTAACAAGATTGGAACTCTGGCCGAAGAACAAATTCTTAAAGTGCCGGATGTTCTCTACACAGCACGGCGCACAGGAAGAGCAGAACTTGATGAGCATGTCGAGCCTGTAAGCAATTCTGAAATTGAAGTTGAGATTAAAGAAGATACCAAACGTGACCGCAGTGAGATCGTAGCGGATATCCGTAAAAACCTGGCTGTCATGAAGGGTGTGAATGTGAGTATTGGTCAACCCATCTCACATCGCATTGATCACTTGCTGTCAGGAGTTCGGGCCCAGGTAGCCATTAAATTATACGGTCCTGACCTGATCGAGTTGCGAACAAAAGCTGCTGAGATCCAGAAGACCATTGCGGCTGTTCCGGGTGTGGTAGATGCAATAACTGAAAGCCAGACACTGGTCCCGCAACTCAGAATTTCAGTAAATCGTGAGGCTATCGCAAGATATGGAATGCAGGTAGGCGAAATCACCGAGGACCTGGAGATCCTGATGGCAGGAAAAGTAGTCGGTCAAATCCTCGAAGGCAGAAATTCATTTGATATCATGCTTCGCGCCGGAGATGAAGATCGGATCAATCTTGAAAATATTCGCAATGCGTTTGTACACACTCCCGATGGAAATCTGATTCCATTGGAGCAGGTAGCTCAGGTAGATTATGAAAAAGGAGTCAATGCTGTAAGCCATGAAAATACCCAGCGCCGTATTACCGTATCTGCCAATGTAGATGGACGGGATCTGGGATCAACAGTCAAAGAAATAAAATCTGCCATTTACGAGCAGGTGCATCTGTCAACCAATTATTTTATTGAATATGGCGGTCAATATGAATCACAACAAGCAGGTACCCGATTAATTACGCTGTTGAGTATTTTTTCGTTCGCTGGAATTTTTATTGTCCTGTTTATTCATTTCAGATCATGGCGCATCGTATTGCAGATCATGCTCAATATTCCGTTAGCGCTGGTCGGAAGTGTAATTGCTGTCTGGCTTACAGGTGGTGTATTTTCAATTGCGACATTAGTTGGATTTATTACGCTGACAGGTATTGCGAGCCGGAATGGAATCATGATGATCTCGCATTATATCCATTTGATAGAACACGAGGGAGAAAAATTCGATCGCAGCATGGTCATTAGGGGTTCGCTTGAGCGAATGGTGCCAGTATTAATGACAGCGTTAGTAGCTGCTTTGGCCCTGATCCCGCTTACGCTTGATGCACAGGCGCCGGGTAAAGAAATCCTGTATCCTGTGGCAACGGTTATTCTGGGCGGGCTCATTTCCTCCACACTACTTGACATGGCTGTAACTCCCGCCGTCTTTTATTTGTTTGGTGAAAAAGGAATTAAAGATTATCTGAAATCAAAATTGTTGAGAAGTACCTCAACGCCTATATCCCTGACATGAAATTGATGATGCGCATATTAAAATGGATATTTCAAAAAAAATGTTGTCAATGAAGAGATTAACAGGCTTCCTACTTGCTGTGGTCATATGCGGACAACTGGCTGCCCAGGCGACCTCAGAAGCCACAGTAATTGCTGCCGCATTGGAAAATGATCCGACGTTGCAGATAGCGTTGCTGGATGTTGCACAGAATAAAGCGATGGAGCGGACGGCGTTTAATCCGGACCAGCCCGATTTTTCCATTGAATTCCCTGGCGATGTAGGGATTGGCTTTGAAGCAGAACAGACAATCGCCTTTCCGACAGTATATACCACAAGATCAAAGTGGCTGAGAAGCCAGACGTTTTTAGCTGAATCTGCTTCAACAATTACACGTCAACAACGAGTACGCGATGTACGGCTCGTATATCTCGATGCTCAGATCAATAAGCTGCAGATCACTAATTATTCATATCTGGACAGTCTTTGGCTGGAGATTTCTGATAAGAGTAAAGCACTTTTTGAGGGTGGGGAAATTAATAAAGCTGATATGTTGTATGCCGAACAGCAGTTCACTATCAACCGCTTTTCCCTTTCTCAGGCGGTCACGGAATATAAAAATAATCTTACCACATTGCGCTTGTATTCCGGCCTTGATATAAAGGACGTTACATCAGTAGAACCATACGTTGATATTCAAATCGATACGGCAGGCAATTTTTATTTCCAGGAATATCAACAAAGGCAGGTGCAGGTTGCTGACGATGCGATTCGAATGAAGCAGGCAGAGCGACTACCGGGTATCACGGTTGGATACCTGAAAGTTCCGGACCTCGATACGGAATTCAGGTATCGCTATAAGGCCGGCATCACAGTACCGATCTGGCAAGCTCAATATTCCGGGGCCATTGAAGCGGCCAAAGTAGAGAAGGAAAAAATTAATTCTTCCATTGCGCTGGATATCCGCAATGCCCAGATTGCCCGGGAACAATGGGTGAGAAGATTGCAGCAGACGAATGATGCGTTACAATTTTATGAACAGACTGCTCTGCCGCAGTTGAATGAATTAATTACAACATATCGAAGGTTATATGAGGGTGGTGAAACAAATTATGCCCTTACATTAAAAAACATAACGGATGTTGTTTCTGCCCGTGAGCAATATGTTTCTATTCTGCAAAGGCGGCAGGAATCGATAATACAACTCGAATTTTTAAAAAGAAATCAGGAATGAAAAGCACAGGCATAATTATATCTTTTTTATGGGCGGCTGGAATATTTTTACCAGTACAACTCATCGCTCAGGATGTTCCGGCAGTTGCTGCCGAAGCATCTGAAGGAAGTAAGAAGCAAGGACTTTTTATAGTGTATGCAGAAAGTCAAAAGTATGAACTCACCTTAAAACATGGGCGGTTGGATCCGGGCGAAGAAGGTGAGCTAATCTTATATATTGCTGATTATGCTACCAATGTACCACTGGACAGTGTTGAGCTTTCTGTCTCTGTTAGTGAGGATCCGGCAATCCAACTGACCACCCAACAGGTTGAGCCCGGCATATATCATGTCAATGGGACATTTCCAAAGGAGGCATCTTATTCCCTGGTCGTGGAAATAAATTCTGTCAGACGGGGAGCGGACCTGTTGTTAATGAAGAGTGTCGATGTAGGTAAGGAGCCACCGCACGAAGAAGAAGAAGTGGCTGAAGCAGATCAGCAGCGTAATAATGACTGGTGGAAGTATGCGCTTGTCTTCGCGGGGGGTCTGGGAATTGGATATGTATTTCTTCGCCGGCGTCCCAGGATAGCTGCATCTATCCTGATTGTCATCAGTGTGCATGCGTTAGTGAATACTGCAGATGCTCATGAAGGGCACGATGCAGTCAAGAAGTCCTCCGCGGGCAATGAAGCCTTTGTTCCAAAAGAAACCCAGTTCCTCTTTAATATCTTAACCCAATCTGTCAGCCCCGGGGATTTTCAGCCTTCCATTGAATTGTTTGGTACGGTAATTCCTTCGCCATCCGGATTTGCTGAAATAACCACACCTCAAAGCGGAAAGGTTACTTCACTGCGTGTCACTCCTGGACAGGTAGTAAAAAAAGGACAAACACTTGCAGTCATCGTGCCATCCACTAGCTTATCTGATCAGGTGGGTGTGGCGACTGAGACAGGTCGTCTGCGTGCAGATATCCAAAGTGCACAGGCAGAATTGAATGCGGCGGAAAGGGAACTGAATCGACTCAGATCGATCGCAGATATTGCAGCTAAGAAAGATATCCAGGCAGCAGAGGCCAGATATAATGCTGCGAAATCCAACCTTGCATCCCTGCGGTCCATTTCTTCCGGCTCCGTGACAGCAACCAGTGGGAGTGTGACACTGACGGCTCCCGTATCCGGTACGGTCGGCCAATTTGCATTGGCGACAGGGGCCGAAATTATCTCAGGCACCACATTATTTTCCATTATTAATCTTGATAAAGTATATATCGAAGCTCAGGTGTACGATAAGGATGCAGATCTCGTGACCAATGCATCAAATTACACAGTAGAATGCACAGATGAAAACCACAAAACGGCAGAAGTAAAATTAATAAGTGCTGCCCTCGAAGTGAATACATCCAATCAATCGCACAAAGTCATTTTCGAATTGAATAATCCGGAAGGAGAATTTAAGATCGGAGAATTTGTTACGTTGCAGGCATTCCAAAACAAGATCGATAAAACGCTTTTCATACCAAACAGTGCATTGTCAGAGATCAGTGGTAAACCCGTTATTTATGTCAAAGATGGACCTGAGCTTTATTCAGTTCGTTATATCTCTCCCGGAGAAGATAATGGTACACATACGGTTGTTCTGCAAGGGCTCCAGGAAAAGGAGCGCTATGTTACCAGCGGCACCTACCAGGTGAAGATGATGATGCTCAACCAGTAGAATGCCGAATACCGAACACGGAATGTTGAATTTTGAAGTTGTTGAATTTTTTCTTATTCAATGACCATCCCTGTGGAGATGTGTTTTCGTGAGTTGTGAATTGTGAGTTGTGAATTTTTTTTTGGAACGAAGTTCAAACAAAAAAACTACACATCACTTATCACCTATTTACCACATTTACCACATTTACCACATTTACTACATTTACTACATTTACCACTTTTACCAATTTTACCACTCACCACTCACACTTTTATCACCACCTCAAACTCACCACCATCTTCCTGCAACTGAATGATATTGTCATCAACACGTTCTCCATTCAACGTAGTAGTTATTTTATCACCATCCTTCAGGTCCTGCTCAAAACTAATATGGTAAACAGATTTTCCAAACCGATAGTGC
>JANPKZ010000123.1:0-2058 GCA_031426295.1 Saprospiraceae bacterium | reverse complement strand
GAAAATTTTGGGGTGAAGCAGGGATTTTAGGCTGATTACTTTCAATCGTATGATTCCTCGCTCTCTCTCCGAAAACGATAACCCGAATTAATTGAAGAATGCTACTGTTGCCCACAGTAGCTTTTTTTATTCCTCCTCGCCCAGAGCGTCACGAGTGATACTGCTATCCAGATTACGCTGATAGGCATCTGACGTTTCCACATGTCCTTCGGCTGTTGGATCATGTGTTTCTGTCCGCTCATATGCATCAGAAGATTTCTCCTGCTCCGGAGTCGTAGGATCATGCGTTTCGTTTCTCCTGTACGCATCAGAACTAACGGGCTGCTCCGGCGTAGTCGGATCATCTGTCAGGTTACGACGATATGCGTCTGACTTTAATTTTTCTTCTTCAGACAAATGGTCATTGGATGGATGTTGCTGTTCAAATTTTTTAGGATCGGCCATGGTCAGTTATATTTTTAGATTGTTATTCAAACTGTATATGGTTTCAACACGTCTGGTCTCAAAAAAGTTGACTGGCAAAGCTTCAACGTGATTCAAGTCCAATTGCTGAACCTGATTTAACACTATAATTTTCAATCTTTGCAAATGCTATTTATGCCAAAACAAATGTTTCAAAAAATCCTGTTTTCAGTATTGTTCCTATTCATAACCATCCTGGGTTATGGACAGCTGACCATCAACATCACCTCGATACCAGCTTCGACACCTCCGGGTACTGATATCTATATCGCAGGGAATTTTAACAACTGGAATCCCGGGCTTGCAAATTACAAGCTGATCAATAATGGCAATGGCACTTTTACGATCACCTTTTCACCTGCAGCAGGCACACTGGAATTTAAGTTTACAAGAGGTAGTTGGGCCACTGTAGAAGGAAATGCAGCCGGTACTGTCATACCCAACCGAACGCTCGTGTATAATGGAGGTACGCAGGAAGTCAATCTTACCATTGCAGGATGGGAAGATGGCGGACCCTCACACACAGCTGCTGATAATGTGACCATACTTGATGAAGATTTTTTCATGCCACAGTTAAATCGCAACAGAAGGATATGGATTTATCTGCCACCTGATTATGACAGTACCAGCAAACAATATCCTGTCATCTACATGCATGACGGTCAAAATTTATTTGATGTCTTCTACAGCTTTGCGGGTGAATGGAAAATTGATGAATCGCTCAATTCGCTTTTTACTGCAGGAGATTATGGCGCTATTGTGGTTGGAATCGATAATGGCGGATCAAATCGCACGAATGAATATTCCAACTGGAAAAATGGAAACTATGGTGGGGGACAGGGCGAATTATACGCAGAGTTTTTAGTAGCTACATTAAAACCATATATAGATAGTCATTTCCGCACATTGCCCGGACGGGAATACACAGGCATTGCAGGAAGTTCGATGGGTGGATTTATTTCCCTGTCAACTGCTATAGAATACCAGGATGTGTTCAGCAAAGTCGGAGTCTTCTCTCCTGCCCTGTGGTTTTCAGATTCCATCTTTCAGCAGGTTGTCAATGAAGGCATTGATGAGGACATGAGGATCTATTTTATTGCCGGTGACAATGAGAGCCAGACGATGGTTCCAAAGATGATCGCGATGCGTGATACGCTTCTTTCACTGGGCATGGATCCGGAGGACATTGAACTGGTCCATGATGCTGACGGAGCTCATAGCGAATGGTATTGGGCGCGTGAATTTCCGGATGTTTATGAATGGCTTTTTGATGACCTGATCCTGGATGTAAAAGATCCGGACATATAGATATCGCTTTCACTTATCCCAATCCGGCCGACCATTATTTGAAAGTCGAAAGCAAGTTCAAAGGCAATCACTACTCGATCTATACGTCTGATGGCCTGATGATCCGGACCGGCAAGGCTACAGACGATACCCTGGATGTTTCAGGACTTCGACCCGGGTTATATTTCCTTCTGATGCAGGATCCGGGTGGCCGGAAACAGCTTCTTTCGAAGTTTTTTAAACAATAAGTACGCTGGGGTATTATAGAGTCTGGCCTTTTCTGTCAACCGCAATGGCGTAAAAGATTCA
>JANPKZ010000122.1:0-23708 GCA_031426295.1 Saprospiraceae bacterium | reverse complement strand
CTTTATTTTTTCAAACTGAGATCCCATGAAGTTTCACTTACGCCTTTGGCCAGTGATGGCTATTCTCGTCGTCTTGTCAGCATGTTCTGACATCGAATATGACTACGAAACACTTCCTACCACTGTAGGTCCTTCCTCTGAATCCAACACTATTGTGTGGGAATGGGAAGAATTATACCTTAAGATTGAACGTGACCTTCCTGGTTTTCGTCCTGCTCCTACATGCCGTGCCATGGGGTATATCCATATGGGAGCATTTGAAGTCATCATTCCGGGATCTGAAAACTATCGCTCGCTTGAGAATGTAATTAGTGGCTACACGGCTCCCAGGCTGATATATGCTACAAATAAGATTAACTGGCCCATTGCGCTCAATGCATATTATGCAAGAGTACACAGGTTCTTTCTTTTTAATGCAAACCCGACGCAAGTCTCCCTGATTAATTCGGTTGAAACTGAACAGTTAAATCTGCTGAAAACTGGCGTAGCAGAGGGAATCGTTGAAAATTCTATCGAATGGGGACAGGATGTAGCAGATGCTATCATCGCATATTCCGAAACGGATCGTGAGGGAGCTATCCAGTCGCGGATTGCTGTACCTGCAGATTATTTTCCACCTGCAGGCCCTGGATTATGGGAACCAACCAGTGTCGACCAGGGCAAAGCGATGTTTCCGTATTGGGGTCGGGTAAGGACATTTGCAGCCCACAATAATGACCTGATTGCCATTCCTCCTGTCTATCAATACAGCACTGATGAGAACAGCGATTATTACCAAGATCACCTGGAAGTAGCCAACGCTGTAAATAACATGACCCCTGAAAACAGGTGGATTGCGGAATTCTGGAGTGATGATATCACCACTCTGACTTTTAGCCCGCCTGCACGGATTTTTGCCATTGCTAATCAGGTCGTGTCGAAGGAAAAATTGAATCTTGAAGAAACCCTTCACCTCTACTGCCTGATGGGTATCGCAACTAATGATGCAGCCGTGGCGGCATGGAAGTCAAAATATATCTATAACACAGAGCGTCCTGAGACGTATATCCGTAAATACATTGATCCAAATTTTAAATCCATCCTGGGTGAAGCAGTCGGCACTCCTGGTATGAATCCCGCATTCCCCGGGTATCCTTCCGGCCACAGCACATTTGCTGGAGTAAGCCATCGGATCATGGAGCATTTCTTTGGCCCCGCATATGAGTTTACAGATCTGTGCCATTATAACAGGGCTGAGTTTAACGGGTATCCAAGGTCTTTTAACACCTGGCAGCAAATGGCTGAGGAGAATGCCTACAGTAGGATCCCATTGGGTGTCCACATCCGAATGGATTGTAAAGAAGGTCTCCGCCTCGGCAATCTTATGGCTTTGAAAGCTTTATATCTTGATCTTCAGAAATAAGGTCAGGGAAAGCAGGCTTTGTATAATAAAATCTTAAGGCTGGCAGATGTCAGCCTTTTTTCATTTTTATCACCTTACTTTATCCGTCCGCGCCACAGACCGGAGCAACTTTCAGAAACAGGCCTGCGTTACAGAGGCATAGATTTTCAGACCGATGGCAATTCGTTTTATCCTTGTATTCTCCTTGTGTATTGCAGGCTTTGCCTTGTCCGCCCAGAACAGTAAGCTGGCAGACCAATATTTCCTGGAAGGAGAATATCAAAAAGCTGCCGACTTATACCTGAAGCTTCATGAAACGGCTAAGAAGACCAACAACTTCACCTATTTTAATAAGTACATAGAGTGCCTTCTCTCCCTACGCGATTATGAAATGGCTGAGCGCGAGATCCAGAAGCAGATGGTGGCTGAACCCGATGATTTCAGCATGCTGGTCACATTGGGGAATGTTCAGGAACGGAGGGGAAATTATGATGATGCTCAGGCTTCGTATAAACTGGCCATTGAAAAATTACCAGCCCGCATGGATGCCATCACCCGGTTAGGCAATGCATTTATTAACCAGGCCAAATATGATGAGGCCATCGAGACATATGAAAAAGGTGAAAAGGTCCTTGGCACTCCGGGCGTATTCTCATACCAGTTAGCTGACCTGTATCGACGTAACGGCGATATGCCAAAGATGATCCGGCAGTACCTGTATTCACTTCATACCGGTCCGGATAGGTTACCGAGTATTCAAAATACTCTGCAGCGATCTTTGCAGGTGGAAGATTATCCCGAACTCCTGTCTCAGCTTTATGAGTTTATCCAGGAGTATCCGGAAACAGATCATTTTCCGGAAATGTTAGCCTGGACCTTTATCCAGCAAAAAGATTATAGTAAAGCCATGCGCCAGGCAAAAGCCCTCGATCGCAGGATGGCTGAAAATGGTTTGAGAGTCTACCGTCTGGCATCCATTGCCGCCAACGATAGAGATTATACTACCGCCATTGACGGATATGAATACATCCTTTCGAGCCAGGGAGTGACGTCACCTTATTTTATGGAAGCGAAGCGTGCTGCTCTCGCCACTAAACGCAGACAGATCACGGAGAATTTTAATTACACCGTAGATCAGTTACGTCCCCTCGAGGCAGAGTATGAAACATTTCTTGCCGCTCAGGGTGTGAACTCCGCAACAGCATTGATCCAGTCAGAATTTGCCATGCTGGAAGCCTTATATATCAACGACCTGGCAAAAGGTATTATGCTGCTGGAAGAGATCGTACATCTGCCTGGTATCAACCAAACAATACAGGCTCATGCAAAACTTGACCTGGGAGATTATTACCTGATGTCGGGCGAAGTATGGGAAGCCACACTGCTGTATTCACAGGTTGACAAAGCATTCGTCGAAGATCTCATCGGACAGGACGCTCGTTTCAGAAATGCTAAGCTGTCGTATTACAACAGTGATTTCGAATGGGCGCAGGCACAATTTGATATTTTAAAAACCAGTACTTCTAAGCTCATCGCCAATGATGCATTAGACCTCAGCATCTTCATCATGGATATAACGGGTCTTGACAGTAACACACATGCATTAAGTGAGTTTGCCAAAGCAGAATTATTAATTTTCCAAAATAAACTTGACACCGCTATTGAGAAGCTGACGATCCTCGGCAATATTTATTCTGAGCACGGCCTGAAAGATGACATCCTGTATCTGAAAGCCAAGATGTATGAGAAAAAACGGGATTACATTGCTGCAGAAGCATTGTACCTGGAGATCATCGAAAATTTTGCAGATGAAATTCGCGCAGATAATTCCATGTATTATCTCGCCCAGTTATATGAGCGTCAACTTAATGACACTGAAAAAGCCAAAGCACTATATGAACGCCTGTTCATGGAACATAGTGACAGCACCTTTGCTATTGATGCCCGAAAGCGATTCAGGGAATTGCGTGGGGATTTTGATGCGGAGGAAGAACAAACCCAATAGGGATTTTGGATTTAAGATTTTTGATTTGCAATTCTAGATTTTGGAATTTGGATTTTGGATTTGGAATTTTGGATTTCACCACAATCAATGTATTCCAAATTGAAGATGATTTTCAACTGAAAGTGGGCTTTTGATGCCAGACTAATAGATATCAGACGCCAGACTTATGGCGTGGAATCTGACACCTTGCATCGGCATCAAAAATCTATGCAATTCATGAAATTGTAAATCTTATGAAAACTTTCCCCTTATATGGATATATCAATGCGCCATGAATCTGGCGTCTTGCATCTAAATGTCTGGCGTCAAAAGCGTTCGTACTTCTAACCCCGTAATTCGTACTTAATTATCAACCTTATCTTTTTCGATGAGCCTGAATCCATTCCCATGTATATTCATGATCTGTAGATTGGGATCCTTGCTTAAGTACTTGCGGAGCTTGGTAACAAATACGTCCATTGATCGCGCCGTGAAATAATTGTCTTCCCCCCAGATCTTGGCAAGCGCTTCAGAACGTGTGAGGACATCATTTTTATGCTGGCAGAACATCTTGAGGAGATGAGCTTCTTTTGGTGAAAGTTTTTCACGTTCCTGTCCATTACTGCCCTGCCATGTGAGGATACGTAACGGATAGTTGAAATGATATTCGCCTACCTGGTATTCTTTTACATCGTCTTCTTTGTCGGCGCCTTTATTGACACGACGCAGGATGGCTTGTATGCGGAGTAATAATTCTTCTGAGTTGAACGGTTTGGCGAGATAATCATCTGCCCCGATCTTAAAACCTTCGAGGACGTCTTCTTTCAGATTTTTTGCAGTCAGGAAGATGATCGGCATGTCCTTGTCTTTCTCGCGCACCTCTTTGGCGAGCGTAAATCCATCCTTGCGGGGCATCATCACGTCAAAAATGCAAAGGTCAAAACTTCCCTTCTTATACGATTCAAAACCAGCCACACCATCTGATGCCAGCGTGACATCGTATTCGTGCATTTCCAGGTAAGATTTCAGGACATCACCGAAATTCTGGTCATCCTCTACAAGAAGTATTTTGTTTGCTGACATATTGTTTCAAATTTCTGATTATCAAACCGAAAAATCAAGATCTGGTTTACTTTATATTTTTCTGACGTACGGGAAGGTACATGGAAAATTTACTTCCCTTGCCCAATTCACTTTTGACTTCGATACTACCCTGGTGAGCTGATGTAATAGCTTTCACGTAACTCAATCCCAACCCGAATCCCTTTACATCGTGTAAGTTCCCGGTATGGACCCGGTAGAACTTATCAAAGATATGTTTTTGGTCCTCTTTGGTCATTCCGATCCCTTTATCCTCGACATTCACCTGGATACCCCCGCTGACATTGAAGGTGCTGATGGTGATGTCCGGGGCATGCCCCGAGTATTTATTGGCATTATCGAGCAGATTATGGATCACGTTTGAAAGATGTGTCTGGTCCCCATGTACAACAGGAGAAGTCGCATCAAGTTGCACATTTATGGTCCCTTCCCGCTGGTGGACCTGCAAGCTCAGGTGATCCACCGCCTGCCGGATCAGCTCATGGAGATCTACTTCCGCGATTTTTAGCTGGAAATCCTTCTTGTCGATCTGGGCCATTTGCAGCACTTTTTCCACCTGTTGCAGCATCCGTTTATTCTCCTGCTTGATGATCCCGATGAACCGGTTGATCTTGGATTCATCACTGATCACCTTCGGACTTGCTATAGAGTCTGCCGCCAAGGAAATGGTTGCAATCGGTGTCTTAAATTCATGTGTCATGTTGTTGATGAAGTCCGTCTTCATCTCCGAAACTTTCTTCTGCCGCACGATCACATAGATGGTATAACTGAAGCAGAATAAAATCAAAAATGTAAAGGCGATCGCTGCAAGCATCGTCGGCAACAACGAAACCCACAACCATCCTTTTTTATTCGGAAAATGGAGCTTGAGCCATCCCGGTGAATTTTTAATATCACTACGATACAATGCCACCTGGTATTTTGAATTGAATAAGCTCCTTGACTCCGGCGTATCAACGTGACTCGCCTCCGATTCATCAACAGCTCCCACAACGTAATTACCATTGATGATGATAAAGTTGCTGTCAGCTGCTGCAAGGACACCGTATTGATACGGCAGATCAATACCGCGACTGATCAGCTCTTCATCAATAAACTGTGTCAGTTTTGTAGGATCAATACGTTCGGAAATATCAGGTGGATTGTATCTGCGTTGTTCATCAAGTATTTCCCAGTAAGTACTCTGACGACGCCATGAATCCATGGAATCGAGAAAGGTTGTCAGCTGCTCCCCTTTATATAAGCTGTCATTCAGTGACTCCAGGTGAGAACGCATCTCTTCATTGATCATGCCTGATTCTTCCACAAACGCAGCTATCTCCTGCTGGATCATCAGGGAAGGAGCCTGATTGAGCGTGTTGAGAATATCAAGAGGGACTTTCGTTTCAATAGCAGAGAGTCGTTCCTCAACATTATTTAGCGCATCAATTACATGAGTATCGAATCTCGATTCCTGCTGCTGCATGGACCAGTTGAACCAATAGATCTGAATCAGGGAAGATCCCAGCAAACCTATGGTCATCAGTCCAATGATCAGCCAAATCGCTCTTTTACTCATATCTGATTCAACAAAAATAATCTCGCAGACAACTGTTCTGCATTTTTAAGGAGTTATTAACCCAAAGGGGTTGGGTTGTTATTTATTTCTGAAAATAGAAACCTGCCCGGTCTACGCGTAACAACTTTATACAACAACAGTATAAAAGAGTAGTTCCGTATGCAGACTGATGGATCTTATCCCGCAGACTGGAGGTTTTTGATCTTGATATTTCGATACCATACCTTATCACCATGATCCTGCAGAGATATCCGTCCTTTTGGTGCAATACCAAATCCAGGCATGTCTTTGAATTTGGATTTCGCGATCAGGTCAAGATATGATTTAGATGATTTGTCATATTCCACCACCCTGACACCATTCAGCCAATGTTCAACTTTTCCATTATTCTGGATGATGCGAACCTTGTTCCATTGTCCTGCTGGTTTCGCAGCTTCATACGAACTGATGATGAGATCATACAGATCCCCTGCGCGATGTGAAGGATATCTTGAATCCGGATGACATACATTATCCAGCACCTGCATTTCAGGACCGGTATGCCATACATATTCATGTTTTGGATCTTCTACCACATTGTAGATAATTCCGCTGTTACCGCATGGTGAAATTTTCCATTCAATATTGAATTCAAAATTTTCAAATTCTTCATCAGTAACTATGTCACCTCCATCCGCTACCTGCCAGTGACCATCCGGATTTTTCTTTGCATCGAGCATAATCGCTCCGTCATTCACAACCCAGCTGGTACCAATGGTTGTCTTATTGTAGTTATGCCATCCTGTTGTTGTCTTTCCATCAAACAATAATTTCCATCCATTATTTGCTTCTGATGGCAACAATGTATTTGCACTCAGATCAGGGACTGTTGATGTTGCAACAGGATTGCCGGCAGGAATTGCATTCATGGTGTACCATGCTTCAGTTGTCCACAAGGGTAATCCTGAATCACTGACATACAAATCTTTCATATGCAGATAAGCCACATGACCTGGTTTCATGCCGTTAAGTTTCAAAGAAACTTTTTTGCGATCGGCAGACACATACGCACCTTCAACTTTTAATGCGACGTTATCAATTTTAGGACCTCCGTATTCTTTCGTAGGTACATATCTCCATTGACGCACTTCCCAATCCGTGACATCCCAACCGTCACCATCACGAAGTGGTTCTGTAAATTCAATTTCCACGCCATCACTTTTCGCTCGTACGGCAAGCATTTCAAATGTGGGTTTGTTGTTGAATTTCAATCGTTGTAATCCATACCATAGTTTGTCTGTTTGTGCCCAGTTGCCCGGATTTCCAATACCACCTACGTACAGGGAACCATCTGGTCCCCATATCATTCGGTTGATACCGGCTTCCAGACCCTGGATAAAGCGGAATACAACACCCTGGTATGCACCATTTATTTTTTCTACAAATACACGTTCTACTCCACCTTGCGTCACTTCACTGTGGATCATCTGACCCTTATACGGACCATCATTGATTGGTAAAGGTGTGGAAGGTGAATTACCAATTTCATCCTGAGGCAACCATACAACTGGTGGCTTTTCTTTGAGTATGGCTGTTCCTTCAAAATCAACAGATCTTGATCCGAACCAATCTCCTTGTGATACGTGGACGATCTTGCTGCTTGGCAACCAGTCGCCCTGGTTATCAGCTACAAATATTTCGTTGTCGATACCGATGCCGATACCGTTGGGTGTACGTAAACCACTGGCGATATATTCAATATTTCCTGATGGCAAATCAAATCGTACCACTTTACCTCGTGAGGGCATTTGATTCAGGCCGGATGCACCACCTGGCTGGATGGCTGTTGCAAGTGTAGCAAAGAGGTCACCATTTTTTTCTGCCAGACCAAAAGCAAACTCATGGAAATTAGAGGATGTAGGCCATGCATTTGAAATGCAATGGTATTCATCAATAATGTCATCACCATCTGTATCCACTAATCTTGTGAGTTCCTGTTTTTGCATGATGTAGATTGTATCTCCCATCACTTTCAATCCAAGAGGTTCTGCAAGTCCACTGGCGATTCGTTTTACTTTAATTTTTGATGGATCACCTGATGCAACATCTGACAGGAGATATACTGAGCCGGATGGATCCCATGTGCTCACTGCCAGTCGGCCATCAGACATAAAATCCATGCCACCTACTTTTGGTAAAAAGTCCCATGGGCGTGCCTGTGTCAGATCGTATGATGGATGCACGCTGACCAGTGGTACCTGGTCTCCCGGAATTTTTTTAGTCGTGACCATTGACAAGGATTTGCCCTGCAGCTGATCATGCGTTGCTGCTGCATGATATAAGGCTGTAGCAGGTATGCCTGTCCATTCATTTTGTCCTTCGGGTTTCCATTCAAATGAAAAATATCTTCCGCCGCTTCCATTCATGTATTCAATCTTCAACGGATGATACCCCTGTGAAAGACGGACAGTAGTTTCCTTCATTTCTGTACCGTGAAGGCCGTCATTGTCCAATACAAGTTTTCCATCAATGGTAACTTTTGAACCGTCATCACTTAGTACACGCAAGCCAACAGTTGTATCCATTTCAACAAAAAGGTATCCTGTACCCACCATAACAAACTCATCAATCAGTCCGCCAAAATCAGTTGCATCGAGTCCCTGGAAATCAGTGACTATCCCAGCCTGGGTAGATTTTTTTGTTGCAGGAATCGTTGGCAATTTGTCGAGCTTACCGAGATCGGTATATGCATCCACATATAACCCTGGCAGGACATCCTTCATTTCTTTAGTTTCGCTTGGCAATGCGGTCACAGGACCTGTGTCACCATTCTGACCAACATCCGTAGTGTCCAGAGACAATATGAATCGCACCATTTCTTTCGCATCGGGTACAGGCAATTCCGGATGAGCGCTCATCACCTGGATACCCCAGATCCCTGCACCACCGGCGATGACTTTGTTAGCAAGTCTTGTGACTTCCTCTTCATTCATCGGATAACGTTCTGCAATTTGGGTGTAGGATGGTCCTATCGTCTGGACTTTTGCATTGTGGCAAGTCTTACAATCATTTTTTGCGATGAGTCGCTCACCTAATGGAAGTGATGCTTCTTCTTTACCCAGAGAGTTTGGGTTATCGATGGTAGGGCTATTTATGAAACTGGTACGAAAAAAAGTTTCACCTTCTTCATTTAAAACTAACGTGCCATCCAATGTGATTACCTGTCTTCCTTTGAAATCACTTTTGGATTCATTGGCAACATTCCATTTACCATTTGTTTCGACGTTTCGATTGAGTGCAATGGATGAAACATTTTCAGCGATACTGACTTCATACCCTTTACCTGCACCATCAACTGTAAAAATTCTTTCAAAGCCTACCTGGCCATCGTCACCTGCAATCACTTCAGGTTGCTCATGTACTGTTATAACTTTACCATCATTCAGATGGAGATGAAACAAAAGTGTAGCGCGACCATTTTTAATACTGTGTCCTCCATATTTTACTTCTTTCAAAACACTTTGTCCGCCTTGTGTAACACTCCACGGATGTTTGTGCGTGTTTTCAATCCAGCTATCACCAATAGAAATGGGTTGTGGTCCATGCGCATTGTCATACACTGCTCCCTGCAGGTGCACATGGCCTTTCCATACTTTATATAACGAACAGCTATCCGTGTGATATGCAGCCCAAAGATTATCATGTAATGCAAGGGTGATGATCCTTGGTTTTTCATCCAGAACGGATCTGAATACAAAAGGATCATACGGGCGTTCAGGACCGGCCGAGGAGGCGGTTTTGCTTTTGCAACTCGCGGTGATCAGAAGGGTCATAAGGGTGAGGAAGGCTAACAGCCTGGACGTAGAGGTCATCATCGTTTCTATTTATCTGCCAATAATACTGAAAATCCGCTGATGCCCTGACTGCTGAAAAAGCAGGACGTTAATTACCTTTGAATGCTTAAAACCAACTCTGATGAAAATTTTAAAAATTTTACTCTTAGTGCTGCTTGCCCTCGTCGGTATTGGCATCATCCTGGGTCTTTTCGGTCCCAAAACTTACAAAGTAGAACGCTCGGCTGTGATTACAGCATCGTCCGATGCTATCTGGCCTCATGTCAACAGTATCAGAAGCCAAAACACCTGGTCACCATTTGTGGAACAGGACACAACGATGGTGGTGGAGTATATCGGAACCGATGGTGAAGTAGGCTCGGGAAGTAAATGGGCCAGTAAAAAAATGGGTAATGGTGAACAGACCATTACTTCTGTCGATCCGAACAAAAGTGTCAACACTCGTCTCAAATTTATTATGCCATGGGGTACCAGCGAATCTGATGCATACCTGAACATGGAACCTGATGTTGCCGGTACGAAAGTGACCTGGGGTTTTGGCGGTGAGAATGATTTTATGGGCCGCATATTTGGTTCGATCATGAGTATGGAAAATGCGATCGGACCGATGTATGAAAAAGGCCTGACAAATCTTCAGACGCTTGTAGCGTCAGCACCTCCATCCACGATGGGTAAAAAGTATGCGATCAAAGAAGGTCAATATCCCGGTGGCACCTATATGGGTGTACGGGCTAATGTGAGTTTTTCAGACATGGAAGCTTTTTACGATAAAAATCTCAGCGCTGTTATGGCTGAAGTAGAAAAAGCGAAGATTACGCCGACCACAATGCCAATCGGGATCTATTATAAATGGGATGTGGATAAAGGGATGTCTGACATGTCTGCTGGCATTGGTGTTCCTACCGGAACAAAAGCACCTGCCGGATTTGAAATTTCGACAATCGCTGCCAATAAATCTTTGACAATGTCATACACCGGAGGGTACTTTGGTACTGCTTCTGCACATGCCGGTTTTGATGATTATATAAAGACAAATAATCTTTCACAGCTATCCCCGGTAATTGAGGAATACATTGTTGGTCCGTCTTCGGAGCCGGATTCGAATAAATGGGTTACGATCATCACGTACTTCGTGAAGTGAGAGCGTGAATCGTGAATCGTGAATCGTGAATCGTGAGCAGTGAGTTGTGAGTTGTGAGTTGTGAGTTGTGAGTTGTAGTAAAAAAAAGGACTTTGAAATAAATTTCAAAGTCCTTTTTTTTTAGCAGGGTAAATGATCAAGAAGCCTTAGCCTCCTAGCTTTTCGTATAATGATATCTGCATTGGATGATTTGTATTTTTTGGTCAATATCTTTTGTTCCGATTACTCTATATAAGAGTCTATGCTCATGATCAATTCTTCGGGACCACATACCGCTTAGATCATACTTAAGAGGTTCCGGACTCCCTAATCCTTTAAACGGTTGTATTCGTATGGCACGAAGAAGCTCCTTAATTTTTTCAACCTTGGAAATATCATATTCCAGCCAATAGTTGAAATCCTCCCAAGCTTTTGGCGTGAACTCAATATTCACGATTTGGGGTCGCTATCAGGTTCAAATGCAATCATCTCATCTTCCTCTAATTGTCGTATGGAGTCAAAAATCCTCTCACGATTAATTTTTGATGAGAGAAGGTATTGTGTCTCTGTCAGGGAATTGTATTCTTTTAGTGACATGATCACCACTGCGTCATCCTTATTCGTGCGAGGCACCACGATAACTTCTGATGAGTCGGCAACGAGTTTAAAAAAATAACTGATCCTGTTCCGCAGACTTGAAATGGTTATTGCCTTCATATGTGTACAAAATTACGTACATTATTTTGTACTTATTTTAATTTTTCCAACATTTTATTACCAACTTTTTTCATAAACATTAGCAAATCAGTGGGTCAGCGTCCCTACCTGCCTTAGACTGGTTTTGGGTGACTCTGCATTCTTTACTTGTAGTGAGCTTGTCGAATCATTCTGCCTAAACACCGGGACTGGCTGTAGCTGCATTTTTTTCATTACTTCGTTATTCATTATTCTGAAATCCTTATTCTTCATTCAAACTGTAGTGAACGAATAATTCTGAAACAGAGAAGCAGAATCCTCGATCCAAGGGAATCCAAAAACCTTAGCCTTCGCCTTAGCCTTATCGCTTCACCATCTTAAAATTGGCCCAGCTGATCGCTTCCTTGCCCCAGCGTCGGCGGATGTGATCGAGTTGCTGGAGCAGGGAAATTTCTTCTTCTGTGTTGTCAAAAAGATTGAGCTGGATATTGCCGTTGACCAGGCCGCTGAACTTGATGCCGATGAGGCGGATGAGCTGGCGGCGCTCATAGACTTCTTCGAAGAGCTCGAGGGCATAGCTGATCAGCTGGCGTGTCTGTGCTGTGTAGGGAATCCGTTTTTGTTTGGTGAAGGTGTTGAAGTCGGCATAGCGGATCTTGACCGTGATACAACTGGTTAGGCGTGCATCTTCGCGGAGGTCAAAGGCAAGTTCGTCTACCATACCTCCGAGGAGGCCGCGGATAAAATTCATGTCGAGCGTATCCTCGCTGAAGGTACGTTCCTTGGACATGGATTTTTGTTCGCTGTAGGGGACGACCTGGCGGCGGTCAATGGCGTTGGCGCTTTCCCAGAGGAACTGGCCCATCTTGCCAAATTCGCGTTCGAGCAGAGGATGGGGGATTTCGCGGAGCACGCGGATCGTGCGCACGCCCATGAAGCTGAGTTTTTTATAGGTCTCCTTGCCGACGCCGGGGATCTTGCCGGTAGAAAGCGGGGCGAGGAATTCACGTTCTTCCCCGGTGGGGATCTCGCGCATGCCATTGGGCTTGGCTTCACCGGTACCTACCTTGGAGACGAGCTTATTGACGCTGAGAGCACAGGAGATGGGGAGGCCCGATTCTTTGATGATCCGTTCGCGCAGCTCGGCCGACCACTTAAAGCAACCGAAATACCGGTCCATGCCGGTGAGGTCGAGATAAAATTCATCGATGGATGATTTTTCAAATACTGGTGCTTCGCTGTCGATGATCTCGGAGACGAGGGCGGAATGGCGGGTGTAGGCGTCCATATCGCCCCGAAGAACAAGTGCCTGGGGGCAGAGACGCAAGGCCATTTTCATGGGCATAGCGGAATGCACACCATAGCGGCGGGCTTCATAACTGCAGGAGGCTACGACGCCGCGGCCACCCATACCACCAATGATCAGGGGTTTACCTTTGAGGCTGCTGTCGCGGAGACATTCTACCGAAACAAAAAAAGAATCCAGATCCAGATGAAGGACGGCCCGATCGTACATAGACCAAATATAGGGCAATAATTGACGTATTTTTAGTCATACTAATAATTGTGATAAATTTTTTGTACCAAACCATCTGACCCAATAGCTGAGTCTAGAAGGTGAGAACTAATTAATCATCTAACTTTAAAACGTGAAATTATACCTCATTCCTCTCCTCCTCCTGTTCCAGCTCATCATAGTCCCATCAGCAGGAGCCATCAATTCGAAAAGTAAACCGGCTGAAACCCAGGCGGACACTCTCTCTGGTGAGCCGGAGAAAAAAATGGATGCCCTCAGCCTTACGGCCTACATTTCAGCTGTGACGGGGGTTGCGAGTCTTTTTCTCGTTCCGGCCCTGAGTCTGGCCCTGATGCCCGCGGCCTTCGTCATGGGGATCATCGGCATAGCGCGTGGAAAGCGGAAAGGATATAAGAACAAAAAAGGATGGGGATTGGCTCTGGTGGCGGTCGTTCTGGGGGGAGCATATGTACTGCTCTTTATTGGAGCCTTTACGATCGCATTACTTTCTTTTTGATAAGGTTAAAAAGATTATACCGGGGGTGATATTTCAAAGAAAAAGACTATTTTTGCCCCCTGTTTTTTAATAAAAGTAACCATATGGCTCATCATAAATCCGCCAAGAAAAGAATCCGCCAGGACGCCATCAAACGCCTTCGCAACCGGTATTACAAGAAAACAACCCGTACATCCATCATGAAACTGAGGGATATGACGGATAAAGTAGAAGCTGCCACCTTCCTGCCGAAGGTCATCAGCCTCATCGATAAACTTGCCAAGAGAAATCTATGGCATAAAAAGAAAGCATCTAACCTGAAGTCATCTTTGATGAAAAAGGTCGCGCATCTTTAACACACCCATTTAAGTCAGCTATTCGAATAGCCTACTAATGAGGCAAATTGGGAAACCGGTTTGCCTCATTTTTTTTTGACCGCATTTCACCATATTGACCTGATAATCAAAAAGTTACGACAGTGTGGCATACCTAGGTATGCCACACTGTCGTAACACATTGTAAATCAGTGCTTTAAACGTTAAAAAGGGTCCAAATTTCGAAAATTCGTTAGTCCTATCCGGAGGACATTTTAATGAGTAAAAACCCCATAACCGTACCTGTAATAGCCCCCAAAGCATTCGCCACCATATCCGCCAATTCATAGCTGCGGCCTATGGTCACCGTATTCTGACCATATTCCAACGCGATCCCGATCAGCGACGACAGCAGGATCGTTGACCAGAATGCCTTGGAGCGGGATATTTTATTGGGGCGGATAAAGGCATGGTAGATCAGGAAGCTCCAGATCGCATACATCCCAAAATGACCAACCTTATCGGCATAGGGGATGCCAAACAGCTGAAGATTCGTCTTCCCGTTGGGGAGAAGAGAAAGTACAATGATCAGGCACCCCCACAGGACAGGGGGAAGCCAATAATATTTTCCTTTTATCATGAGAACAGAAAAGAACCAATCAATGCGCGGTTAGTTCTTTGTAGGCAGTTGCATCAAGCAATCCCTCTACTTCCGCAACATCGGATGGAACGATCTTGATGACCCATCCCTTACCGTACGGATCGTTGTTGATCAGTCCGGGATCATCACCACCTGACTCAGAGAGATCAGCATTAAACTCAAGAACTTCTCCACTCACCGGCATAAAAAGATCTGAGGTGGTTTTTACTGCTTCGACGGTGCCGAAGATGGCATCCTTGTCAAGTTTTTCACCAACCGTTTCTACTTCGATGTAGACAAGTTCGCCAAGTTCGCTCTGGGCAAAATCCGTAATCCCTACCAATGCCACAGGACGGCCATCAGGTGTAGTCTCATCAGTCATCTTAACCCATTCATGTTCGCGTGTGTAGCGGAGATCAGCTGGAAAATTCATATCGGTGATTTGGTTTGATGGCACAAAATATGAAAAGTAGACAATGTGCGGTGAGCAAAGGGCGGAGGGCATAGAGCGTGAGGAACGAAGGCTCTCTGCCCTTTGCACTCTGCCCTATGCTTTTGAACTCCCCTCACACAATTTCGTTTCTGTGGATAGCTTTGAGCTCTTATACGTATTAGCTATTACCAGGGAATGCAGACAAACGGAACAGACGTCATACAGGAATCCATGTTTTTCAAAAAGGATAATACACCCTTTCTCATTGCAGGTCCATGCAGTGCGGAAACGGAGGAGCAGGTGATGTGTGTAGCACACGGACTGGCAGACGCAAAAGTGGATCTGTTTCGTGCAGGCATCTGGAAGCCCCGCACCCGGCCGGGTGTTTTTGAAGGAAAAGGTTCGATAGCACTGCCTTGGTTGCAACGTGTAAAACAGGAAACGGGTCTGCGGACAACCGTTGAAGTTGCCAATGTAAAACAAGTGGACAAAGCGCTTGCTTTTGGAATTGATGTCCTGTGGATTGGAGCCCGCTCAACCGCAAATCCATTTTCTGTGCAGGAGATTGCTGATGCCATACGTGGTGTTGATATACCTGTGATGGTAAAAAATCCAACCAACCCGGATCTCGAATTGTGGATCGGTGCTATTGAGCGTGTGCAGGCTGCCGGCATAAAAAATATCGCCGCTATTCATCGTGGCTTTTCATCCTATGCGAAATCCATGTACCGGAATGAACCGTACTGGGAAATTCCAATTGAACTACGAAGACGCATGCCCGGGCTCCCGTTATTCTGTGACAACAGCCATATCTGCGGTAATCGTGCAGAACTCTTGAATGTGGCTCAATATGCCATGGATCTCAGTTATGATGGTCTGATGACCGAGACACATTGTGAACCGGATCTTGCATTGAGCGATGCCTTCCAACAGATCACACCTGCCACTTATAATTTACTGATCGATAAACTTGTGCTTAAGCGGGAGATGATCGATGACCGTGATCTGATCGAATACATGGATACAGTGAGACATGAGATCGATGAACTGGATCTGAAGGTTTTGGACCTGCTTAGCAAGCGAATGAAACTGAGTGAGGAGATCGGGAAGCATAAAAAGCATAACCGCATTTCCATCTTACAACTCAAACGATGGAATGATATTCTTGAAAAGGCTAAGGACATGGGTAAAGAGCGGGGGTTGAGTGAGGGGTTTATCTCGAATTATTTGAGTGTGGTGCACCAGGAGTCTATTGCCAGGCAGGTTAAATCAGGCAGCGATGATAAACCTTACGAATAGAAGCCGATGATCATAGGCAGAAGGTATTCGGTATTCCGTATTCGGTAAAAGAGGTATGCAGTAAAAGTGGTATTCGGTAAAAGTGGAATTTGGTAAAAGGGGGATTTCGACATAGCGCTCACGAAAATGACTCGACCTGGAAATCAAGTCACAAAGATTTACTGAAGTTGAATAATACTCTTCGGTATTGAGGTGATCAGCAGAACAGAAGTACCTGCAGAGGAAGTAGTGACCTTCAAGATACCTCCGAGCATTTTTGCTCTTTCGTTCATATTCCGAAAACCATTTCCACGGCTGATCAAATTTGAGTCAAATCCAACACCATCATCTCTGAGCATTACTTCGATCCTACGTTGTACAAGATGTAATTCTAACGTTACATTTTTGGCTGATGCATACTTTGCTATATTATTTATTGCTTCTTTAAAAAGTAGGTAAAAATTACGTCTTTGTTCGATATTGAAATGCAGATGCGTCGGTATAGCATCAATAGTAAAGTGCAGGTTGATGTTTTGAGGCTCAAGAGTTTCAACTGCATATTGCTGTATGTGAAGAACAATTTCGCTGAGACTATCCATTTGTGGATTTATACTCCAAACGATTTCGGACATATTATTCATGATCATTCCTAGCTTTGCGTTCATTTTCTGAAACAATGGATTACTACCAGGTTTGGCTGCTTCTATTTCGCTAAGAATTTTTACCTGGGATAGATTTCCTCCCATGTCATCGTGCAGATCACGTGCGATATTCAACCGGATTTGATTGAGTTTCTGGAGATGTGCAACCCTGTACCGATAGAGCGCGTAAATAATTGCGCAAATCACTAGTATGACTAATGCATTAAACCACCAAGTACGTACAAACGGTGGTGTAATAAAAATAGTAAGCAGATACATTTCATCTGCAGGAACACCAAAAGCATTAATTGTCTTCACTTGTAATTGGTAATCCCCATACCCCAGATTGTTCAACCGAATTTGATTGTCTGTTGCTGTTTGCCAGGGTTCATCCCGGTTTAAACGAAAGCTGTAACTGTTCAATTCCGAATCAGTATAACTGAAATTTGCAAAGGAAAACACTAATGTATTCTGAAGGTGGTTCAGCCTGATCGATTCGCCGGAGGCAGGCAAATAAGTATTAAGCATATCCCTGATATACAATTCAGAAAGGATAGGAGCTCCGCATTCAGGAATGATAGAATTATTCAGATTCAAAACAGATAGATAGTCTGTCTGCCCGATATAGAGCTTATTGGTTTCGGGAGAAAAAACGATGGAAGGTCCTTTACCTTTCCCCACAGTGGAATTGTGATGACTGAAGTTTACAAATTTCTCCTTAGTTACATCATACAATGCAATGCCTGTCTGCAGGCTCATCCAAAATTGATGTTTGTTATCTTCTATAACTGAATAACAATACTGTCTTGTTTTGACAAACACAAAATTCAGATCGGTGATAGGTTCATCATTAGAAATGAGCGCATAGGCAAATCCATTATCTCCATAAACAATACAGTGCCCCGATACAGAAATATTGATGCCTTCTATATGTCCAATATACCCAATTTCTTTTTTGTTACGGCTATCTAAATGGCCTATCTGCCCACTGGCAGGATCATAACATAATATGGCATCATTGACAAGATCATTCCATCCGGCTACAAACCAGATACGACCAAAATGATCAACATCAGGACTTGATGTAAATGTAGAGAGATTGTTATCCTTCAAATAAGATGTAACAGCGTTTGCTTCTTCAATTTTCGTTTGATCATGGTTAATAGACCATAGTCCATATCCTGAACTAAACCAAATCGTTTGGGACCTATCCTCGGTCATTCCTAACATGATTGGAAGACCCTCCGATTTTGTGGATTTGATTCGAAAAAAATTCTTCTCCAAATCGAAAGCACTGATTCCAAACTGTTCTGAAGAAATCCATATATGGTGCTTCGAATCCATAAACAACGAATGTACACCAGCCTCACTCTTTGTGTGATCGTACAAAGCCCGGGGAATAGTAAGTAAGCTGCGATTTTGAAGATCATATCTGTAAGCACCTAAATAAGGGATCTCGAACCAGATGATTCGCTCTTCATTCGATGCCCGCTCGAACTGAATATCTGAAATAGAAAAAACATCACTCTGTACACCTGGAATATTAAATTTTTCAAAAATATGCTTCCTGAAATCCAGGCAATGCAAGCCTTCACTCGAACCGATCCAAAGCGCATTACCAATTTCCTTCACCACAAAGACTGCACCTGGAACTCCTTGTTCTGAAGGGAACAGCATTGAGGAAAGATCTGTGAAAGTCTTTAGCTGTTTGTCGAATAGTTTCAGTCCGTGTATCGTTCCAAGGAATAATTGATCCGGCTTATGAGCAGTTTCACAAATCGAGTAAATAGCATTCTGACCTGTTTTGGAATACAAGAACTGTTGGTATTGTCCGTCGGGCGAAAATTTTTGTAATCCATTTGTCCAGTTGCCGAACCACAAAGTACCTTTCGCGTCTTCGGCGTGTGATACAAATGATTCTATCGGAGTTGTATTGGGGTCATATCCGGGAGAATGGATTGTCTGTATAATGCTACCGGAAGACGTAATCCTGTACGCACCATAGTTTGTTGAAAGCAGGAGGTTGTATTGCGAATCAAGTGAAAGTTGTCCGGAACATTGAAAGTCATTTAATTCTTTCACCGGTAACCTTTGGAGACTTATTTGTGCAGAGGTGCTGTAAAACAAACCTGTCTCTGAAGATACCCACATCGTGTCACCCCTTGCATTATAAATAAAACTTGCCGGATTGATGAGAGGAATATCTTGTCCTGATGCATGCACTTTCAGTTGCGAACACTTATTTGTTTTCGGATCATACACATCAACACCTTTGCCTGTGGCGGCCCAGATACGACCGTGCTTATCTTCACTTATTCGGGTGATATAGTCCTGCGAAAGACTTGTCGTATCGGCAGGATCGCTGATAAAATATTTGAAGGTATGGCCATCGTACCGGACCAGTCCTTCATCTGTGGCGAACCAAAGGTATTGATCGTGGGATTGAAGGATGTCAAATATTTCTCTGGAATGAAGTCCCTCAGCAGGGCCATAGTGATCGAAGAGAAATTCAGCCTCCTGCCCATAAAGAAGGCATCCGGTCAGTAGGTAACCGGATACCAAAAATGATTTCATAAATGACCATCGCATGACAGAAGTGATCATTGAACAAAGCGCCTACCTTAAATGTAAAAAGTAAAAGGGTTATTTGGTAGGGTTAGATAAGGGATGTTATGCAATCGGATATTAACTTGCTTACTGTGCTGATGTAATTAGTCTGAATAGGTGATCAATATTTTTATCGGTTTCTCGCAAATGAGGCAATCTGCAGACGGCGTATTGTTTTGAATAACGATGTGGCTCGCGCTCACATAATATCCGTAACGGATATTCAATGATGCCGCATACTCTGGTGGTGCCCAAAGATCCGGAGCCCATTCGACGAGAACACTGACACTGAGAATTTGTGACACGGCCAAACCGTGTGGGACATTTTCAAATGAATTGTAATTTGTACCGGTATAATAAATAGGAAGTGCTTTCATTTTGATGCGCGGAGCATTCTCCGATTCTTCTCCCAACCGGGTAAATCCATTGAGATCGGTGTTGCCGTTTTTATAGACAACCATTGCATTATGGCGTGTGGCTTCACTTATTCCATTGCCGATATAGAACAAAGGATCAGTTGCAATCCAGGAAGTCGCTGATGATCCTGCGATGGAATTATTGTAGGATCCCACAGCTGTAGATCTGAATGCGTCTGCAATCGTTTTATGTCCCATCGCAGTGGAGATATCACCAGATGCAGTTGTTAGTGATCCAAGCGCCGTAGAGGTAGCTCCAATAGCATCCGTGAGTAAACCCATAGCGGTTGAAAACTCTCCTGACGCAACTGTTTGAAGGCCAATGGCGGTTGATCGTGATCCTAATGCCTCAGTAGCCTGACCAAATGCTGTGGAATTGTTTCCTACAGCACGGGTGTCTACGCCCATAGCAGTGGTATTATTGCCAATGGCTTGACTGCTGATACCCGTTGCAATAGAATTAACCCCTCCAGCCACAGTATTACGCCCCAAGGCAGTTGAATAACCCCCTGAAGCTATTGTGTTCCTGCCAGCAGCAAAACTCCATCCTCCTAAGCTATCAGCATCCCAGGAATCATCATCTGCAGTTCCGGCTCTAAAAGCACTTTTCTCAGGGATCCACATCAACCGTGTCCCGCTACCAGTCGCAGGTAGCATCACTGTGCCTGGGTCTGATGTAACAAGAGTTGGGTTTTTGGCCAATAGGTTTCCATTTTTATAAATGGTAAATGTATTATGACGTGTCTCTTCGCTGTTTCCATTTCCAACCATGATAAGCGGATCGGTGGGTTCCCAAACCCCATTGGAGCTTGTTGAAATTGAGTCATTATAAGCTCCGAGTGCCAATGATGCATAAGATTTCGCTCTGGTTTCGAGACCGATTGAGGCGGAATAACCGCCTGTAGCTTTTGAGTAAAAACCCATTGCCGTCGAATTAATTCCGGACGCCTCAGTATACTCGCCAGTTGCAAAGGAGACCCCTCCTGATGCTTTTGCCACCAGTCCAAAAGCTGTTGATGACGCCCCGGATGCAATAGTATTGTTTCCCATTGCAACAGATACCGCTCCGGATGCTTCAGTATTTGCTCCGGCTGCAAAGCTCCATGTCCCGATGTTCAGATCATTCCATTGGATTCCCGCTACTGTTCCGGCCCTGAATGCACTTTTTTCGGGAATCCACATCATTCGGGTTCCGTTGCCGCTCACGGGCAAAGCCACTACACCGGGGTTAACAGCAACAGTAGTTGGATTTTTTGCGAGAATATTTCCATTTTTATAAATAGTAAAAGCATTATGCCTTTCTGTATTACTCACTCCATTCCCAACCATCAGCAAAGGGTCGGTACTCACCCATCCATCCGGATCACTCGTCGCAATCGTATCATTGTAAGCACCAAAAACAGCAGATGCATAACTTCTTGCTGTCGTGTGGTCACCAAATGCACTGGATCCCCAGCCTATCGTCTTTGTGTCAAATCCAGCGGTAATTGAATTATGTCCAAGCGCTTTAGTGATAGAATTGAGTGCTATTGAATTTTCACCTGCGGCCAATGTATTATATCCAAAAGCACTTGATGAAACACCTGTAGCCCGTGAAACAAAGCCAAATGCAGATGATGACGTGGCAGATGCCAGTGTGTTAAACCCACTTGAAAAGGAATATAATCCAGTGGCGTCCGTCTGATAACCTGATGCTACTGCACTGTGATTTCCGGCCACTGTCTTGTATCCTAAAGCTACTGAAGCATTCCCTATCGCTGCTGTGCTGTCACCCATGGAAACGGAAGCTACACCAAGGGAAGTGGACATATTTCCACCACAGATAGCATATATCTCGCTGGCCAGGGTGTTGAATCCCGTCGCGAAGGCATAAGTTCCAGAAGCCACATTAGCGGCACCGAGCGCTATTGAATTATGCCCTGTGGCATTATTTCCACCTCCCAATGCCGCACTCCCCGACCCGGATGCAAGATTATTATATCCCATGGCTACGGAAAATTCTCCGATTGATCCTGAGTGATGATAGCCGGTCCTTATTGCTCCGATTTGCGGATTATAAATTAAATGCCGGTTGGTCGAAACACCTCCGTTGATGGACATAATGAGATTCTCCCTCCAGAAAAAATCCAGGAAGGAATTAGTGCCAGCCGCTGCTGATTCGATCCTCGCGCGCAGATTAAAATGATTGTCGTCCCAAACAACGCTGCGGAATTGAAGTATACCACCAGCACTGTTTGTTGCGGATGAATCCAGGATGGCCAGGGAAGGATTGCTGAAACTTGCAGTTCCATTCACCTGAAGTTTCGCAAATGCGTCCTGATCACCGATACTAAAGCGGCCGTTGCTCTTAGCCCAGAATTGAGCATGGCCTTCCGGTAGCCATGTAAGAAATATGACTAATGCATATAGTAGTTGTTTCATAACGCAGGATGAGTTGCCGTAACAAAACTAGGATCAGTTGGAAGCACTACAGAATTTTGAGGATCACATGATGATGTGAAAATATTCCCACCATTATTTCTTCAGGAAGACTTTATTGACTGCTTCCGTCACGGAGTGAACGTGGAGTTTCTGGTAAATTTTCTTGATGTGCGTCCGGATGGTATCAATACTGAGATTGATTTCATGGGCTATCATCTTATAGCTGTGACCCTGAGCAAGTAAATTAAGAATTTCTTCTTCGCGTACGGTAAGTTGAGCTGAAGATGGAGCAGTTGCAGAAGTGGGTCCAACAAAAGGAAGGGAAAGTACTTTGCGGGCGATGGAAGGTGACATTGGTGCCCCGCCCGCTTTAACATCTTTTATGCTATCGAGCAAAGTGGCAAGGGAGTTGCGTTTTAGAAGGTAGCCTGTCGCTCCTGCCTGCAGTGCCCGGAAGATGCGGTCGTCGTCTTCAAATACGGTATTCATGATGATCTCAACATCGGGATAAACTTCTTTTATTTCTCTGACACCTTCAATGCCGGTTTTGCCGGGCATATCAATATCCATCAGGATCACATCGGGTCTGAAAGCTTTTGTATTTTTCAAAGCATCCACACAATGTCCAAACTCTCCTGCAAGCTCAAAGTCAGCCGACTCCCGAATGATGGTAGCCAGGACTTCGCGAAGTCCGCTGTTGTCTTCATATATCGCGACTTTGATCATTTGTAAAAATGTGATTTCGCAAAAATCTGATTTTTATTGGTTGTATTAAGTTTTTGGGTATCACATAATGATATGAATTTCTTATTTAGCCAGAGGCCTCATGGTAGGAAGGTAGGTTGTATTCTGTAAAAGTGGTATTCGGTAAAAGTGGTATTCGGTAAAAGCTGTATTCAGTAAAAAAGGTATTCGGTATTCAGTAAAAATTGTATTAGGTAAAAAGGTATTCAGTAGAAGTGATAAAACCATTCAATACGCGGTACAGAATTTTGCAAAATCAAAATTCAAAAAACCAAAATTTAAAATCAAAATTCCAAAATCCAAAATCCAAAATCAATTACCTGGTTACGATTTCAATCGGTTCATTTCTGAGCCATTTATTCATGAGAGTCTTGTTAGTGGAAATTTCTGCGATATAGATTTTGGTATAACAGGAGAATACCTGAGAGTCTTCGATCTTTTCGATGACGACACCTTCGGCATTGATATAATTGGAGTGGATGATAAATAAATCTCCATGCTTATTTTGGATGTATCCGACATGGCTTTG
>JANPKZ010000121.1:0-7170 GCA_031426295.1 Saprospiraceae bacterium | reverse complement strand
CAAAGGTTGCCCCTGCTGTCTTCGAATAACGCAATGACTTCATTACCGGCAATTGAGTATGGATTAAATGGGTCGTTGGTATATACGTGGAACGTATAGCCATCATACCGGTTAAGACCGTCTTTGGTCGCGAACCACATGAAGCCATCTTCGGTCTGCTCAATATCGTAAATCATGCCTTGTGAAAGGCCGTCAGCGATGGTAAGAGATTCTATATTAAGGGTTTGGGACTGAAGGTGGATGCAGAAGATCAGCAGGAGCAAGGTCAGGCTGGGCAATCTTAACATCCGGAGCCTGTACATTACATTGTGGTTAAGGCAAGGGTATCGCATCCGGCTGCGATGATAGGGAATTTTGGGTGGATGAAGGTGCCGGTAGATGTTAAGATGGTAGATGAGAGGTTGTTAAAACTTTAAATCCTTCCAATCTCACTTTGTCTGGATTTATTAAAAAAGGATTGCAAAATCTGGGGACTATCATATGAAATGAAAGGTATGAGAGCAAACATTGCTTCTTTATAAAACACCTTCCAACCTAACCGACTTTCTTGTGGAAATCTAATTCATACTCATGTAACATCACTGCCAATCCGTTGCACGCCGGATAATTCAATTCATAAATAGCTTTTGGGTATTTCGTTCTGATGCCAATAAAGCCATGGAGGATGAGGAAGGCAATATGTCCTGATACTGTAGAGGGATGAAGAAAGATTTGTTGGTTGAGCTTCCAGAAAGGGGAAGGTCCATGGTGGAGGAGGTAATCGAGTATAATCATTCGTGCAGGGTGGGAACGGACTTTATTCCATCGTGACATATCGTAGATGGGTTGGCCGAAGAGGTCGGCTTTGGAGTGGGCCATGGTGAAGTGGTATTAGAGAAAATAATAAAAATGTTTTCAGTACTAAAAATATGGCCTTCGAAAACACGATCTACTGAAATTGGAAATATCCAGTGACATATTTTTTTAATGGATATATAACTCACTCTCCCTTCACATTTTCACCCTCCATACCCGTGCGTAAACGTTTATGCAACGGCTAAGACCTACAACTCATTAAATCACCACAAAAATTTCATCCGTATAACATTATTTAAAACTCCTGAAGGCTGCGATTCATCATCAGTTATTTGATTATACAAGCAAGCCTTCTACTATAGTCTTTTAAATTATTTACATCGATCACCAGGATAAAATGGAAAATACTTCCTTAAGAAATGAACCTGTAGTGATCCGGACGAATAAGATCCCACGAGTCTACACAACGAATCACCTACATTTGAACTGATGAAAAGAATTTCACTTTATCTCATAGTCACCTTCTACGCTCTGGCAGGACTAAATCACTTTATAAATCCAGAGCTATATCTGAACATCATGCCAAAATGGCTTCCAAGCCATCAAATGCTGGTCATGTTAAGTGGTGCCATGGAGATTATGTTATCACTGCTTTTTATTTTTCCCGCCACTCGCCGCATAGGTGCATGGGGCACCATCCTGTTTCTAATCGTAATTTTTCCGGCTAATATCCAGATGCTGGTAAATTATATTAACGAAAACAATAAATATGTGTGGATCGCTATCCTTCGCTTACCAGGGCAAATTCTTTTAATGTGGTGGGCTTATAGCTTTACGAAACCACATAAATTTTGAAATGTGAAACCAGGACATGATCATCCTTCTAACGGAACTGGTTATGCTATTCTCAGTTGTCGCATCAATATCTTACAGGGACACACTTCTTATGTAAGCCCAAGCTTTTCAATTTTATTTCCTATCGTAAAAGATTTCATCTCCGCTTCAAGTTCTTTAAAGGCATCACGCTGAACTGATTTAATTTGTTCTCCCTTCCGGAGCAAGTGTATCTCATCGCATGTATCAGATAAGGTCGAAAAAATATGAGAAGAAACAATCACAACCTTATTAAGGCTCTTCAACACATGGATGATCTCGGTTAGTAAAATATTGCTTTGAATATCAATCCCATTAAATGGCTCGTCCAAAATATAGTATTTGTTCTCCTGCAATAGAATAGCAGTCAGGGCTAGTTTCTTTTTCATCCCTGTTGAATATGTAGATGCATACTGATGCAGGGGTAGATCAAAAATATTCCTTTCAGCAATATCTTTAATGACAATATCCCGCCCATTACAGAGCAGTCTGATATATTCTTCACCTGTAATTTTAGAAAAGAAGAATGGTTCGGTCTGTAGTAAACCAAGATGATTTTTAAGCGGACTAAATTCTGATGTCACTACTCCTTCAAAATCCTCCAATCCCGCGATACACCTGAACAGTGTAGTCTTGCCCGCACCATTCTCTCCCACGATTCCGTAGACTTGGCCGTTTGAAAATTGTAAATTGATATTTTTCAAAACCTTTGTACTCCCGTAATGCTGCTCCAGGATATTAACGTTAATCATTCCAAAAGTAGGTTCAGTTTTTTAATGGCTTTGGTATAAAAAAATGGAATCACTGCCAACAGCAACGGTGGAAATAGTATGCAAACAGCAATAAGTACACCTTCAGGAAAATTCATTTCTTGAGGGTATACAGAATATTTTGCCAGGATGATCATGGATAGAAATGCAAATCCCAGCAGAGAACAAATGAGGATGATATGGGAATTCTGACTATACAATAATACCAGTGCGACCACAATAGGGATAACTAGAAAAGCAGCATAAATGCCCGCTGTTTTTAATTTATCGAAAATAAAAGCTGAGGGTGTTTTTGAATTTACCCAAACATAATATTCATACTCTGGCTTCACATAGTAGGTAAGCGAGATAAGAAAAATAACCAGCAAGGCAAAGATTCCAAGATTAAAGTTATCAACAGATACTGCGATAGCTGTTAGTCCATACGCACTTATAATCAGGTAAAAGGTATTCCGAAATCCAGCTGCAAATTCAAAAGGCCTGTTATAAAACGGCGTTGGCATGGAATAGGTAAATTTATTCTTAAATGAGCCCCATGCCAATAAAATACTCCCTGTGAGCAATAATGTTGATTCAATATAGGCATTATGGAATATCAACAAAAGCGAAAACGGTATGCACATTCCTGCATTTTCGACCATCCTGATCTCACGAGACTTTTGAGCACCAAAAACAATTTTTAAAAAATCACTTCTCCTGGCTTCAGATGCATTTGCCAGAAAACCAAATGCCACTAACATCACGATATATGTTGCAAATTCGGTTCTATAAAAAATATATTCTGATACTACAACAAAACCTATCGCTCCCAGCAAATAACCAATTATTGGATTTATGCCAAGGTCCCTTAGCTTCCGGTTGGTTAGGGTATATTGGAGCAAGAAATAGACTTTCATGGTTCTAGGGCAAATTTCTCTATATGCGGTGTTCGTAATTATTCTCCTATCATATTATCATACAATTGTAAGTCTGCTTACATTGAAATATGTTCATCAGAGAACCTCATTTAGATCACTATTATTTTTTCACTTCCTCCATCGGATAATAATGAAAACCCAAATAGGCAATCTTCCATTCGCCATCTATCTTTTCAAGGATGCGCGTCTCTAATGACTTCCCAAGGAACTTCCGGGTGTCACTTTCATAAGAGTTTTGTTCAAAAGTGTACCAGGCCATATCTCTGGAAATGCGAAAATTTTCATTTGTTCGGTCCTCAGTCGATCCTTGCCAAAGTGTTTCATCAGCATCAAACTGCATTTTCTTTTCTGCTGACAAAGACTCAAATCCAATATTGGCGACAACTTTTTCAGGGTATCCCTCCCAATAGCCGAATTTGCGGAAATCTGGCGTTTGAAGGTAGGTGCTTTTCCAAACTTCAAAATCCTGCTTATAGTAGGATTCCGTTTCTTTAGCGATGACAGCCTGTATCGCTGATTTTTCTTTTTCAAAATCAACTGCATCTGTCACAGGCATGTGCTGGCTGCAGCTCATACAAAAAATACATATGACTAGCAAAGGATAAATATTTTTCATCTTGTTTAGATAAAAGGTGATTCAATAGAGCGGAATTCGCAAAAATGATCTATTCTTCTTTGACGGTATAGGTAGAATGACTAAAGGAACGAAATTTCTTTCTGACCACAAACCACTATAAATAAATGGCATTTCAACAACTATTGAATTTTTAGTAAAGCTCCATTTGCCGTCTGTGGGCCCTAAGTACGACTTGATCATGATGTGCGTTTCCTCGCGTAAGGAAATGTTACAAGTCACCGATAAATGGAATATTCCAAAATGGCATATATTCTGTCCAGCCTAAAAAGAATGAAAATAGGGCATGAATAAATGGTGCTGATAAAAAGCTCAATACTAAATATATAATGGTCTCTCGCTTTTTAAATCCTAAAACCAGCGGTGGAATAAAAACGGTTATTAGCATTGGGATGGGGTAATAAATGTACCAAGGTAACCCATAGGCGGCGCCGTACTTTCCAAACACCATACCAAAAACGATCACGAATAAGGACAAAAGAAATATTTGTCTATGTTTTAAATTGAAATCAGTTTTAGGCAGGAGAATTCTTAAGATGAAGATGAACACCAAAACTGATGCAAAAATCATAAATGGAAAATGCCACTCAGTATTCATCGTAAAGTTTAAAGTATGAAAAAACTCCTTAACAGCGCAAGACGGTCACCACGATAATTCGGTTTTAATACCGATTTCCAACTGTTTCCGAAGGCAAAGATGTTTTAATACTATCCAATTCGGTATTAGTTAACTCCACTTTAAATGCAACTCTTCCGCCATTACCACCTTTTCTGGCCCTTCCCCCTTTCTTCCTTTCTTCCTTTCTTCCTTTCTTCCCTTCTTCCTTTCCTCCCTTTTTACACGTTGCAATTATTTTACTAAAGATTTACGACAGCCCTGATATGCATCTACCAGAATAAAATCATCTTTATCAAATTATAAATTCTTTACATGCATAAAAGATTGATTGACATCGTCGTATTGAGTGATACGCATCTGGGCACCTTTTCCAGCCATGCCGAATATCTGCTCTCCTATTTGAAATCAATAGAATGCCATACACTCATCTTAAACGGCGACATCATTGATATGTGGAATTTTTCCAAATTCAAGAATACACATGTCCATGTCATTCGCCATATATTGAAAATGGCAGAGAGAGGAACAAAGATCTATTACATCACAGGCAATCATGATGATGCGTTGAGAAAATATTCAGGGACGAATATGGGCAGTATCATATTGGAGGATAAGTTGATCCTGGATCTTAACGGTGAAAAAACATGGATTTTTCATGGGGATGTTTTTGATCATTCTGTCAAAGGCTGGGCCAAAACACTGGCCAAATTGGGAGGCCGTGGATACGATATCCTGATTTGGAATAACCGGATGATCAACCAGGCACTTAAGTTTTTCAACAAGGAGCCGGTCAGTTTCTCTAAAAAAATAAAATCATCCGTAAAAAATGCAGTGAAATGGATTGCTGATTTTGAATTAACTGCCGCCGAGATGGCTGCCAATCATGGTTTTTCCACGGTGATCTGCGGTCATATTCATATGCCACAATCCAGGATCATTCACACCAAAAAGGGGCCGATCAAATATCTGAATAGCGGAGACTGGGTAGAAAATTGTACATCACTGGAGTATACAAACGGCGCATGGTCCATCTATAAACATCCGATAGCACATGCTGCAGCAGAAGTTGTGGAAATGAAGGAGCGCCGTAGATCAATTGTCGACTCGGTATTGAATTTCCAAACATCATGAAAATATTCTACGCCGTACAAGCCACAGGTAACGGGCATATCAGTCGTGCTCATGAATTGTATCCCCATTTACGCGAACTGGGAACAGTGGATATTTTGTTAAGCGGATCGAATGCGTCATTACAACCTGATTTTCCTGTCAAATACAGAAGTAAGGGTCTAAGTCTTTTTTATTCCAACTGCGGTGGTTTGAACTATCGTCAAACTGTACGTAATGCAAAATTCTTATCCGTTGTAAAGTTCTCCCAATCACTCCCTTTGGAGACGTATGATTTAATTATCAATGATTTTGATTTTATAACCTCTTTCGCTTGCTGGAGGAGAAATCTTAGATCCGTTCAATTTGGACACCAGGCAAGTTTTCAATCCGATCACACACCCCGACCGGCACATAAAAGTGGGATGGGCGAAATGATTCTAAAATATTATGGAAGGGCTACTGACTATGTCGGGCTTCACTTCAGGCAATATGACGACTTCATTTTTCCTCCCGTCATCAAGACGTCTATACGAAATTCTACGCCGGAAGATCATGGTCATATTACAGTTTATCTTCCTGCACATCGTCAGCATTGTATTGAACATATATTGAAAGCAATTAGCCCGGTCCGGGTCCATTGGTTTTTATCGGGTGTAACCAGTGTATATCAAAAAGACAATATTACTTTCTTTCCCATAAGTCAGGATCAGTTTAATGAAAGTCTGATCCATTGCCATGGCATTGTAACCGCAGGCGGATTTGAAACGCCTTCAGAGGCATTGCATTTACAGAAAAAACTACTTTCTATTCCCATCATGGACCAATACGAACAGCAGTGTAATGCTGCAGCTCTTGAATTGTTAGGTATCAGAATCCTGAAGGATCTGAATGAAGAAACAAAAAGTGATTTTTTTGACTGGGTAACTGCTCCTAAACCAAAAATCGATATGCCGGCAAATAATATCGATAGTACCTTAGACTATCTACTGAATAAAGTGACGCAGGATCAGCGCAAAATAAATACCTTTTTCACGCGATCCTAAAGCGAATACAGATATTGCTCTGCATTGTGCAAATGAGACTTCTGCTTGAGATCAGGCATTTTATCAAACGTCCTGACCAACATTCCCAACCTTGGATTTTGCAGGAAAAAATCTCTATGTGTATGCATAAACCGCCAGAATAATCCATCCCATACATTTTGCCATTCTCCCTTTTTATAATCACTCATTTTCATCAGGTAATTACTACCACTTATGTATGGTTTGGTCGTGATCAGTCCACCATCTGCAAACTGGCTCATGCTGTAAACATTAGGAACCATGACCCAATCATACGCATCGATAAAGAGTTCCATAAACCATCGGTAGACATCCTCAGGGTCAAATTCGCATAGCAACATGAAGTTGCCTATAACCATTAAGCGTTCTATATGATGGCAATAACCTGTTT
>JANPKZ010000120.1:0-4196 GCA_031426295.1 Saprospiraceae bacterium | reverse complement strand
AGAGAAAAGCCGGGCAAATGCCCGGCTTTTCTCTTATTACGGAAAAATGCCGACCTTACGCGGGATTTGAGTCCCTTCATGGGGCAAAAGTTGAAAACAAAGACTACCGCTATTCGTTCTTTTTGCCATTGCTGTGTGCAGGGAGAAGGAGAGATTTGTTAACAAAAATCCGTTCGAAAAAGCGAAAATCTAAATCTTTTTACTTTTGCGGCCGCATCCGTGAAGATTTTGAACTTCACCAAACCTGTTTTTATGGCTAAAAACCTCATGATCGTTGAGTCCCCGGCGAAAGCCAAGACCATCGAAAAATTCCTGGGCAAAGACTTTAAAGTGAAGTCGAGCTTTGGACATATCCGGGATCTTGAAAAAGGGAATGGCGCTATTGACATTGCCAATGGCTTTCAACCGAAATACATCGTATCTCCCGAAAAGAAGAAAACCGTCAAGGATCTGAAGGATGCAGCCAAGTCAGCTGAAGAGATCTGGCTTGCGACGGACGAGGACCGCGAAGGAGAAGCCATCTCCTGGCATTTATGTGAGGTGCTTGGACTGGATCCAGCAAAAACAAAACGAATCGTTTTTCGTGAGATCACAAAACCTGCGATTCAACAAGCCATTAAAGAACCGCGCCTTGTAGATCTTAATCTCGTAAATGCACAACAGGCACGTCGCGTTCTTGACCGTCTTGTAGGATTCGAATTATCAGAAACACTGTGGCGAAAAGTAAAAGGAAAATTATCAGCAGGTCGTGTTCAATCTGTAGCCGTAAAGCTGGTAGCAGAGCGCGAAAGAGAGATTAATAATTTTTCAACTGAAGCATTTTTTAAGATCCAGGCTATATTTAAAGTGCAGGATCCGGGTGGCAAAGTATATGAATTCAAAGCAGAGCTTCCAGAAAAAATAGATGCAAAACCCACTGCAAAAAAATGGATCGAATCATGTCTCAATGCCGATTTTAAAGTTGACAAAGTTGAAGTAAAACCTGCGACGAGAAAACCTGCTCCACCATTTACCACGTCTACATTACAACAGGAAGCCAGCAGAAAATTAGGTTTCAATGTGAAGCGCACCATGTCGGCAGCGCAAAAATTATATGAGTCAGGTTATATCAGTTATATGCGAACTGACTCCGTGAACTTAAGCGAGACAGCACAAAAAGGGATCCTTGCTGAAATTTCAAAAAGTTTTGGCCCGTCCTACGTACAGCCACGCCAATACACATCGAAAAACCAAAACGCACAGGAAGCACACGAAGCTATTCGTCCTTCCTATCCGGAGAATCCAACTATCGATGATGGAGACAGCGACATGATCAGATTGTATGATCTCATCTGGAAACGTGCTGTTGCTTCCCAGATGGCAGAAGCAAAACTGGAACGAACCGTTGTTGATATTTCAGTTTCAACACACAAGAATGAATTTCTGGTTGCTAAAGGTGAAGTCATAAAGTTTGATGGGTTTTTAAAACTCTATACGGAAAACCAGGATGATGAACCGGAAGATGAAGATTCTACCATCCTCCCTCCTATGACTAAAGGTCAGTCTCTTCAGTTAAAAGAAATGACCGGCACCGAGCGATATACAAAACCACCTGCACGCTATACGGAAGCAGGTCTTGTGAAAAAACTTGAAGAGTTAGGCATTGGTCGACCTTCTACATATGCTCCTACCATTAGTAAGATCATGGAAGAAGACAGAGGATATGTCATCCGTGAAAACAGGCCTGGAGTTGAACGTGCATATGCAGTGATCACACTGGCTGATAAGAATATCAAGGAAGAAGTAAAAACAGAAATTACGGGTGCCATCTCCAATCGATTGGTACCGACAGACATGGGGTTATTAGTAACTGATTTCCTCAATGATAACTTTAGTGAAGTGATGGATTATGGATTCACAGCTGAGATCGAAAAACAATTCGACATCATTGCTGATGGGGACCTGATCTGGAATAAGATGATCGAAACATTTTACGGACCGTTTCACCAGACTGTAGAAGAAACACTGGAGGGGGCTGCACGTGTGAGAGGCAGAAGAGACTTAGGGATTGATCCAACAACAGGTCAGACGATTCTCACACAGATGACACGCTTTGGTCCTGTCGTACAGATCGGGTCACGGGAAGAGATGGCTGAAGATCAGAAGCCGCGCTTTGCCAGTCTGCGTCCGGGTCAATCTATTGAGACAATCACGCTGGAAGAGGCAGTAGAATTATTCAAGCTTCCAAAAACACTTTCATCATATCTCGACCAGGAAGTGATGATCGGTGTTGGAAGATTTGGTCCTTATGTCAAACATGGGGAAGCATTTATTTCTATCCCGCGAGGTGAAGATCCGCTTGAGATCACTGATGAACGCGCACGTGAGATCATCGATGCAAAATTATTTGAAGACAGGCCTATTGCCACATACAAAGACAAACCTGTTACACAAGGTAAAGGTCGTTTCGGACCTTTCCTGAAGTGGGAAGGAACCTTTGTCAATATTCCGAAACGAATCGATCCGGATACCATCACGAAACAACAGGTGATGGAACTGCTCGAAGCCAAGCTTGAAAAAGAAGCTAACCGCTACATCCAACAATGGGAGAAAGAAAAGATCGCCATTGAGAATGGCCGCTGGGGACCTTTCATCCGCAAAGGCAAAAAATCTATTGGTATTCCAAAGATCGATGGTGAGCGTATGCCACAGGAAGTTGCTGCACAATTAACTCTTGAAGAAGTGAAAGAAATCATTGAAGGAGGCATGCCGGATTCGGTGAAGAAGAAAATGCCAAAAGTAGGCTAAGGCTAAGGCTAAGGCGGAGGCGGAGGCGGAGGCTAAGTGGCTGAGCGCTGAGCGCTGAGAGCAGGGAGCAAAGAGCAAAGAGCAGGGAGCAGGGAGTTGTAGGTTGTAGGTTGTAAAATTTTGAAACTTCGTTTCAAAATTTATTATCTACTAACAATTGCGCCAAGAGTCTGGCATCTGGCGTCTTACATCCGGCATCAAAAATCGTACTTCACACTTCGTACCTCGTAATTCACACTTCAATTTCAAACGCAGGCAGCTCAACGGGAGGCGTTTTATCAGCCAGGTGATTATGGATCGTATTACCAAACCGAACAAGTTGTAAAATTTGTTCGGGAGGGAGGACCATGTTGTGAATGTATAAGACCATGAGGTAATTCATCCCTTCGAGGCTGTAGAAATCCTGCTGCTGAAAAAAGCGGACCAGATCGGGATGTTCGAAATGATAGCGGATATAATCTTCATCCGTGCCCTGCAATAAATATTGGCCACTGAATTCCGGGTACTGCACAAAGTCAATATCCTGCATCCCGAAATATTTGCCAACACGATGCCACCATTTTTGTGGGACCATAATAAAATGAGGCAGAGCAAGCGCTTTTGAATAGCGAAAGAAAACAGTCTGCCGGTATGTGTGACTTGAGTTATTTGAGGAGATCGTATATGCATAATCAAACACACATGTAAATTCGAGATCATCGTGCTTGATAATTATGATCGGGCATACTTTCCTTCGATGACCCTTTTTAAATAATTTAAAATCCAGTAACCACTTGATGAGGCCATACTCATCTTCATTGTGAAATGACCACTTGAGATTGTTGCTGCAATGTTCAAAATCTTTTATCCGCTGTTCTGGTCGATACCGGGCCATTAGTTCTTATTGACTTGCTGAAGATCAGAAATAATATCGAGCGCTGCTGCATCAGAACCTCCACCTGATAACAAAACATCATATAGCCTGAGGCACTCTTCTTTTATGTATTGAAATTTGGCTGGTTCCATGATGGATTGTAAGGTCTTGTAAATATTTTGTGCGTTACAATCTTTCTGGATTAATTCCGGTACCAGTTCTTTCCCGGCGATTAAGTTCACAAGGGAAATAAAAGGCACTTTTACGATACGCTTTGCAATGCTGTAAGAAAAAGGATTGCCTTTATAGACGACAACCTGAGGTACGTTTAATAAAGCTGTTTCTAACGTGGCAGTACCCGATGTTACAATCGCAGCTTCGCACGATCGGACGATCTCGTGCATATTCCCTTCCATGACCTGGACATTTGAAAGCCCGCCGATAATATGGTCGTAGAGTTCTTGCGGCAAATGACTGACTTTCGTGATCCTGAACTGGTGATCAGGTATCAGCCTGGCAAGTCCCACCATTTCAGGAAGGACCAATTCAACTTCAT
>JANPKZ010000119.1:0-2654 GCA_031426295.1 Saprospiraceae bacterium | reverse complement strand
TGAAGAGTAAGGTTGTAAGGAAAAATAATGTCTGTTTCATACCCCTCAAGGTTAGGGAGAATTTACCACAATTAGAGGCTGCTTCAATTGGTAAGAAAGATATGAGCATTCCGGAGATCCATTCATATTTGTTTACTCAATCATGGAAGCTAACCCCCTTAAAGACAGATTATCGCTTATCCATCTCCACCACCCAGAGGCCTCTCAATTCATTTACATTATATCCCGTGGCCTGATCATCAGGATATAAGGCATGAATTTTATCAAGGGTAGCCCTGGAAATATCCACATTGGGTTGGCCATGGCACTGAAGACACATAGCATTTGTCAGGTTCCGAGCAGGACCAATGAAAATAAGAGAAGACTTTTTTTCATATTTATGGTTCGATAATGATTTTTTGTGTAGCTGTTTCGTACGGTGTTTCAATTGTCAAAATATAAGTCCCGCCTAAATCAAGGTTCTTTATTTTACGTCTGAATGTATTTTCTCCCAGGACAACAACGTGTAGTACCCTGTTCTCTAATTTGGTTCCGTCTATACTGTACAGCGATATTTTTGTTTCTACTACTTTGTTTAAATTAAACTTCACTATGAAATTTCCATCATTTGGATTTGGGTATACCTTCATTTTCAAAGTGCCTATGCTTTGTTCATTTAAGTCGTGAGTGCCTACAATAGATTTTTTAATAACATATACTTTAAGTATTTGATTATTGGCATTGCTCTCTGACCCGGTATTCGTGAAAAAGATATTCGAAGCAGTGCTGCTGATACCACCATAAATGTAACCAACTAATGTGCTGTCTAAGATAAAGTCATCTAATTTAAGAACACCATTACTAAAAGAAGGAATATTTGGACTGGGTATAAATTCAGCACCTGATCCCATCAGGCCAGGCATTTCAACAGGTAGTTTATATTCTGCCATCACTCCTTCTGAATTTCTCGTCACCCGGGCGATTGTTTTGACAAAAGGAACATTATTGTCCTGTACCAATAATCCTACGCTGTCATAATATTGGGCAATTCCTCCAAAGAATACATTGTGCATTTCATTATTTGATGCAGCGTATAAAGGCAAAACAGCACAATGGTAATGGTTATAATATTGCTGAAATGTATTGTTCACTTCATAGCCTGCACTATCAATATTGACAGAGTTTAAAAATGGCAGATCAATCGTTGGTTGAAATACGCCAGAAAATGCTGTGATTCCTTCGGCACCATTCGGCAAAATTTGGGGCACCGCATTGTAATCTCTTCTGTGCAGATTTGTTGCATCCGTAAATGTTTGCAGATGTGAGATGGTGATGGTTGTTCCGTCATCGGTTAAATTGAATTTTCGGATGGCATCTGTATAAACCTGAGTAAATGTGGGGTGACCCATTGGATTATAATTGCCGTCAAATTTGTGCCCCCCAATCAGGTAAAATGTATTGTTAATCATTTTGAGATGACCACCTGTGACTGCAAATTGCACATCACTTATTTGCCTGAAATAAGTTGTGAAGGATGTCCCTGCAATTACAGCAGTAATCACAGCCGGAACATCAACAGCCGTTAATCGGTCAAATGTTATTCTTGATGCTGTTGCTGTGTTGCATCCATATCCTCCAATGATGTAGAGGTAATCTCCTTCCTGATGGAACTCCATATTGGTCGAACTTAGCTGTTCCTGTAAGTCCACAGCAAGCGAGGTGATAGGTGCAGTCCATTTTTGTTGAGATACCGGGTCTATAACAATTATTTGGTTGTTGTTGCCGGCTACATCAAACGCAGCAAACGGTTGTCTGCGGTGCAAACCGTCAAGCCTTCCTCCGATAATAAGCCATTTATCCTTGTCCTGTCCAAATGCATATGATTGAAGACCGCCGAGTCCCGAAATATGAATTGGTTCGATGTGGATATCAAAAGGAGCTGTTTGGGTAAAGGCTAAGATGCTAAATAGCAATAGCCCTAAAATTAATGATGTTTTCCTGGTCATTGTTTGAATGGTAATTCATCCCAAAACTACATATCCGATATGTGGTTGTTTGTCACATTTGTTACACAAGAAATTGGAGTTACGTAAGGATGGTCGCACCCTGTAGTTAACGGGTGTTACATAATGAACGTATTAAGCTACTCCCAATCTTTCAAACAGGCTCACGGATCTTGGATCATCCATCAATCCCGGGAAATCCCTGAAATGATATTTTACCCATAACATATGTCCTTCGTGGCGATCCATGGCTTTGTCAAAATACTCAAAAGCGGTATCCAACTCACCAATCGAGGCATACACAATTCCAAAGAAATTATTGCCTCCGATATCAGCGCCGGGTATTTGATGCATTTTTTCAAGGACTTCCCGGGCTTTAATTATATCTCCGTTCATTCCATAGGTATAACCCAGAGTACATAAACATAGAATATCTGGATTTAACGTAACGCTGAATTCAAATTCAGAAATAGCGTCACTCATCTTCCCTGTTTGCAAATATGCATTCCCAATCCAAATGTGGCCAGCAAAGAAATTTGGTTCTAAATCCACTAATCTTTTTCCATACGCTAAAACTTTTTCATGATCTCCGGCAGCCCAGTATACTGCCCCTATAAACCAAAGGTTCATCAATGAGAAGGGATCAAGGCGATCGGCTGAGCTGGCATATTC
>JANPKZ010000118.1:0-1682 GCA_031426295.1 Saprospiraceae bacterium | reverse complement strand
ATACAATGGCAGCTCAGGCATTTATGGATATGGCGAACATGATGAGTGGAATGTATTCGATCGGATGCGTACACGCGCCATCAACTCAATGCTCGATCATGAATACCAGAATATGTTCCAGAAAACATATGTGGATGTGGTGAGGAAATCACGTGATGGCCATCTGCAATTCCAGGAAGCTATTGGTGGTGTACCAGAACTTCAAACTTCGTTTACCGACAATTATTTATCACGCAGCTTCCAGATGGCAGCATATTCCATTGCCGCTCATGAATCGCTGAATATGAAACGTCAGATTTATTTTATTGATTACGGAGGTTGGGATCATCATGATGAAGTATTGAATACACAAAGTGGTATGTTGTATGAGCTGGATACAGCGCTTGGAGAATTTTCAGATGCGCTTGCTGAGCTTGGTCTTGGCAATCAGGTGACAACGTTTACACTTTCTGAATTCAGCCGCACCCTTACATCTAATGGTAATGGTACGGATCACGCGTGGGGTGGAAATGTGATGGTAATGGGTGATACCGTTAAGGGTAAAAACATCTATGGTGAATACCCAACCCTTGCATTGAATTCCAATATTGAATTAGGAAGTGGTGTATTGATTCCGCAATTAAGTGCTGATCAATATTTTGCTGAGCTGGCCTTGTGGTTTGGAGTAGCTCCCAGTGAGTTGCCAACTATATTCCCGACGTTGACAAATTTTTATCAGCCCGGTAGTGGTATGCCCATTGGATTTTTAAACACATAATACCTGAACGCCATGACTAAAATTATATATCTGATATTTGCGTGTTTGTTTTCTGCACAGGTCATCACTGCGCAATGTTTTCCGAACAGGCACAGCACTAACTTTTATGATGGATGGGTTTCGTGTGAGACTGCATTGAATCCAAATACGGATCGCGGCAAAGGTCATTTCATCATGTATGATTTTGGGAAATTATTTGCGCTTGGTCAGATGACGATCTGGAACAGTAATGATCCTGAGCATCTTGACTGGGGTATGCGAGATGTACACATTGATTATTCTGCTGACGGACTTGCCTGGACCACTGCAGGTACATTCACATTTCCGCAGGCGAATGGACTCAGTACCTATGAAGGTGTAAGCGGACCACATCTGAATAATATAGAAGCGAGATATCTCCTCATTACTGCGATCAATAATTATGGTGGTGAGTGTTATGGGTTAAGTGAGATGCATGTAGCGGGTGAAGAGGTTATCATTTCTGATGTTGATCCGGTACAGGATCTTTCATGCGTTGATGTCACCATGTATCCAAATCCTTTTGCAGAAAAGATGACACTTAGTTTGGCACCAGGTTGCAGTGGTAAATTACGATACACCATCTATGATGCATTAGGTAAAGAAATTGCTGCTGAAACAACTACCCTCAATGCCGGTAAAAATGCTTCCGTTGAGATCGGACAAAGTCTTCCTTCCGGATCATACATGCTGCACATCAGTTTCGGTGGACAATCGATCCAGCGCAGCATGATCAAGGTCAATAGAACTTAGAATAACGAACAATGAGTGTTGAATTGTGAAGTGTTATTATTCTTTCAAAAATTGACAGGCCTAAAAAATCAATACTTCAAAAATCAACATTTCTTGTTCCTTGCTTGTGGTGAGTTTGTTGAATCCATTCAATATTCATTGTCATAGGGCTACA